>JAIDUY010000452.1 GCA_029059965.1 Muribaculaceae bacterium | reverse complement strand
CAGCAACATCGTCGGCCGTCCGCTGGCATCGATGCTGATGCACAAGGGACTCGACGCCACCGTCACCGTCTGCCACTCGGCCACCGAGAACCTTGCCGACATCACGCGTCAGGCCGACATCCTCGTTGCCGCCCTCGGCCGTCCGGGCTTCGTCACGGCCGACATGGTGGCCGACGGCGCAGCAGTGATTGACGTAGGCACCACGCGCGTGGCCGACAGCAGCCGCAAGAGCGGCTACCGCCTCAGCGGCGACGTCGACTTCGACACCGTCGCCCCGAAATGCTCGTTCATCACGCCCGTGCCCGGCGGCGTGGGCCCGATGACCATCGCGAGCCTGATGCTGAACACCCTCGAGGCCTGCCGCCGCAGGGAGAGCAAGCAGGACTGACCATGACAACGGCGTGGCTCATACCGCTGTTCTTCACCCTCGCCGGGCTTGTCTTCGGCTACGACGAGGCCGAACTGCTCTTTGCGGGTGACGCCATGCAGCATGTGGCCCAGCGCGACGCCGCACGACGCGCCGACGGGCGCTACGACTTCAGCCAATGCTTCGAGGCCGTCACGCCGATGGTGCGCGACGCCGACTATGCCGTCGTCAACCTCGAGACGCCCGTCGGCTGCCCGCCCTACGCCGGATATCCGTGCTTCAGCGCGCCCGCAAGCTATGCCGATGCCCTCAAGGCCGCAGGCTTCGATCTCTTCCTGACCGCCAACAACCATACACTCGACCGCGGCCCCAAGGGACTGCGCGCCACAGTGGCGACGCTGGACGAGAGAGGCATAGCGCACGTGGGCACCTACTCCGACGACTCGGCACGCCGCGCGGCACTCCCGCTCATTGTAGACGTCAAGGGCATCAAGATTGCATTTCTGAACTATACCTACGGCACCAACGGCATCAACCCGCGCGACGGCGTCGTGGTGGACTACATAGACCGCGACATCATTGCCGCCGACGTCGAGGCCGCCCGAAGCGAGCGTCCCGACATCATCGCCGTGTGCATGCACTGGGGCGACGAATACCATCTGCTGCCCAACACGGCACAGAAACACACAGCCGACTTCCTCGAAGCCCTCGGCGTGGACCTTATCATAGGCGGACATCCCCACGTCATCCAGCCGATGGAGCTACGCCCCAACCGCTACTATCCGGACAAGAAAGTGTTCCTTGTCTACTCGCTCGGCAATTTCATATCCAACATGAAAAAGCCTGACACGCGCGGCGGGGCAGTGGCGCGCGTGCGCCTGCAACGCGGTCAGGATGGCCGTGTTCGCATACTCGATGCCGACTACGGCCTTGTGTTCACCGAGGCGGGAACGTCGCCGGAGCACAATTTCAGGGTGATGCCTCTGGAGGACAGCCGCGACGCACGCGCATACGATTTCGCACGACGCGCACGCAACATTTTCGACGCGCACAACGTGGCAGTGCCCGAGGCGACAGCCGAAGCTGCCGTCGCCGCCACCGAATAAGAGCCGATTCGCAGACCGGCTCAAATCATTTTAGAGCCGGTTCCCCAATATTTGTTAACGCTGGGGCGGTCAAGCGTCGTGCAGATGTGTTCGCGCAGTGAGGGA
>JAIDUY010000451.1 GCA_029059965.1 Muribaculaceae bacterium | reverse complement strand
GCCACGGTGTACGGCGACGCCAAGGTTCTCCCCGTCACCGAACAGACTCCCCGCCAGCCCGCGACAAGCCCCTACGGCAACACCAAGCAGATTGCCGAAGACATTCTCCGCGACTGCTGCGCCGCCTACGAGGACATGCACGGTATCGCTCTGCGCTACTTCAACCCCATCGGCGCACATCCATCGGCACTCATCGGCGAGCTGCCCCGCGGCGTGCCCAACAACCTGGTGCCCTACATCACCCAGACTGCCGCCGGCATACGCCAGTGCCTCAGCATCTTCGGCGATGACTACGACACTCCCGACGGCACCTGCCTGCGCGACTACATCGACATCAACGACCTTGCACGCGCTCACGTCGCCGCCGTCGACCGCATGACCGGCCACAAGATGGAAGAGAAGTACGAAATCTTCAACGTCGGCACAGGCCGTCCCGTTTCGGTTCTCGAACTGGTGACCCGCTTCGAGAAGGCCAACGACCTCAAGCTGCCCTACAAGATTGTGGGACGCCGCTCGGGCGACGTGCCCGCCGTATGGGCCGACACCGCCCTCGCCAACGAGAAGCTGGGCTGGAAAGCCGAACGCGACCTCGACGATACCCTGCGCTCCGCATGGAAATGGGAACAGCACATCCGTTCGAAACAATGATTGAAATCATAAAGAAAGATTCCGGACACGACGCCGTCGACATCGTCACCGTCACCAACACTCACGGAGCCAAGGCTGTGTTTTGCAGCGTGGGCGCCGGCATAGTGTCGGTCGAGGTCCCCGACCGCAACGGCAGACTCGACGACGTGGTTCTCGGCTATGCCGACCCGCTGTCGTACTTCGGCGACGGCCCCGCCGCCGGAAAAGTGCCCGGCCGCTATGCCAACCGCATCGGCGGCGCACGCTTCACACTCGACGGCGAGACCTACGAGCTACCCGTCAACAACGGCCCCAACTGCCTCCACGGTGGTCCCATGGGCTTTCACAACCTCAACTGGGAGCTGATGTCGGCCGAGGGCGACACCGTCGTATTCCGCCACATCGCAGCCGACGGCGAAATGGGATTCCCCGGCAGGCTCGAAGCCACGGCGACCTACCGCTGGACCGACGAGTTCCGCCTGGAGCTCACCCTCCACGCCGTCACCGACAAACCCACCGTGGTCAATCTCACCAACCACGCATACTGGAACCTTGCCGGACACAACGCCGGCTCCGTGCTCGACCACG
>JAIDUY010000450.1 GCA_029059965.1 Muribaculaceae bacterium | reverse complement strand
ATACGATGCCGTGCGCCGACAGCAGACAATCATTATTGAGTATAAGTCTTTCAAAGCCCGTCAGGCCGAGGCGCTGGTCGTATATCCTTATCTGCTGAAAGAGTACCGCAACCGCTGGTTCCTGATTGCGGAGAAATCGACCAACCGGGTTCCGCAGGTCAATATATTCGCGCTCGACCGCATCCACTCCGTTGCCCTTGACAAGGAGCATCCGTTCAAGAAATGTGTCGATTTCGATCCCGAGCATTTCTTTGACGACACGATCGGTGTGACCAAAGCCATTCATGACAAGGCCCGGCGTATCGTCATAAAAATCGACCGTCAACAGGCTCCCTATGTCGAGTCGAAGCCGTTCCACAGTTCGCAGAAAGTGGAGCAGCGTTTTCGCGACGGCTCTATCCAGCTTTCGCTTAAGGTGGTTATCAACAATGAACTGGAGCGTCTGATTCTCGGCTACGGTGGTCATGCCGAAGTAATAGCTCCGCCCGAGTTCCGCGCCCGCATTGCCGAGAGCGTCAGAATTGCAGCAAGCCGTTATTCCAAATCATAATGTCCGCTTGGTCACTTCCTGTCAGACGGGTTTTTGATGCAAAATTGTAATTAATCATTCGTTGCGCAGAATGATTGCGCAGTAGCTGTCTAACTTTGCGGCGTTAATCACAAAAGCATCAGAATATGAAGACTATAGAAGGATATGACGTGAAGATTTTCACGGACAACATCGAGGAAGGCGCCTTAGAGCAGATAAAGGAATTGCTTTCGATAGATGTGTTCTCCGATAAGAAAATAAGGATTATGCCCGATGTACACGGCGGTGCCGGCTGCGTCATAGGATTCACCGGCGACCTCGGCGATAAGGTTATTCCCAACATCGTCGGGGTCGACATCGGCTGTGGTATGCGTATTCTCAATCTCGGCAAGCTCTCCTGGATAGATTTTCACGCATTCAATGAGCATATCCTTGCCAATGTTCCCTCAGGCCAGACCGTTCGCGAGGAGCGGCTCGGCTTCAAACCTCTTTCCGGCGAGGGGACCGAAATCTATCGCGAGGCCAAGAAGCTTGTGACAGAACTCCACTGCTACCGGGAGATTAAAAACGCGGGACGAATCAACAAGGCAATCGGTTCGCTCGGCGGTGGCAATCATTTCATCGAGCTCGACAAGGATGATGACGGGACTGTATACCTCGTAATCCATACCGGTTCGCGAAACCTCGGCAAACAGGTGGCCGATATCTATCAGGCCAAAGCTGTCAAGCATCTCACCGATGGCGCTGATGAGTTTGAAGAAACAATCAAGCGCACCATCGAGGAATACAAAGCCGCCGGACGTCGCTCCGAGATTCAGAGCGTCATCGAAAAAATGCGCAAAGAGCATATGGCCACTGAGCCGAAACTTCCTGCCGCTCT
>JAIDUY010000045.1 GCA_029059965.1 Muribaculaceae bacterium | reverse complement strand
GCTGCTCGTGGCGCACAAAACCATCCGCCGCTACTGGCGCGTGCCCGAGTTCATGCGCGGACGTCCTGAGGTTCGCATGGCCAATATCGCCATCACATTCATGTTGATGGTCATCGGCTTCGCATTCTTCCGCGCCCCCTCGCTCGAGACCATCGGCGACATGAGCACGCAGATTTTCACCAACTTCCACCTCGGCGTCGCCCCGCAGTTCGTCGAGGGCTACTTGCTCATAGTTCTTGCCATCGTGATGGGGTATGCAGCGCATATGGCGCCGCGCAACTGGACAAGCGGTGCATCGCAGGCCTACGTCGCCATGCCCGTCTACTGGCAGGCAGCGCTGCTGGCGGCCACGCTGTTCCTTGTGGTGCAGACGCGCCAGTCGGAACTCGTTCCGTTCATATATCTTCAGTATTGATACCTTCTTAGAACGTCAGGTGCAGCGCCACGCGCAGGCCTGAGCGGTCGATGGGATAGGCCTCGTGGCGGTAGTTGAGACGCCACACATAGTCTATGCGCAGACATCGCAGCACATTGTCCAGACCGGCCGAAATCTCCATATAGGGGCCGTGGTCCATCGCCCTTGCAGGAGCGCCCTCCGGGAAGAGAAGAAGCGCCTCATTGGCTCCAGCGCCAGGTGTGGCCGAATGCCTGCGATGGCCGTAGATGCCGCTGAATCCCACTATTTCCTTCAGCCCGAGACGGCGTATCCCCGGGATATTGTTGAACAGCAGACCCTCGGCATGATAGACCAGATGCCACGAGCCGTAGCTTGTGTTGACGAACTCAAGAGGAGTCATCAGCGCGAAGCTCTGAGGCTGTATGGTATACGACAGGTTGGCGTTGGGAATGAGCAGCTCGGGGAAGGGCGAATCGGTCCAAACATGTCCTGCTCCCAGGGCTACGTCGAGCTTGCCGAGGAAGGAAAGCCAGAAGCGCTTCGAGAAGTTGAATTCGGTCTTGTTCAGGGCATAGCGCGCTCCGCCGAAACCACGCGGCGAAAAGCGGTGCGAAAGCACGAATGTGGGGGCGTCCATGTTGATGGGGAAGCGTCCGGTGCGCATCTGATAGAAGCGCTCGCCGGGAGCATAGCGTAGCTCAAGCGCCACCACAGCCTGATTGTAATGACTCAGGACATCCCCCGAGCCGGTGACAAAAGGCACGAAGCGGCTCGGCTCCTGCCGCACGAATTCGAGCGAAGCCTTCAGCGAGAAATTATTGCGGAGCTCGAGCGTGTAGTCGAGCGCAGTGCTGCGGCGGTAGGTGTCGAGCCGGGCCGGCATGCGCGTCCACGACAGCACAAAGTTATCGGCACTTGTAAAGAGATAGTTGGCGCCGATCCGGTCGACGTCATACAGGTGTCTCAGTCTGAGCGAATGGACGGGGAACTCCCGCGAGTGGTATTCCTTGCGGTTGAACGAGTACTCCACCTCGGCCGAATACTTCCATTTGCGGTCGCGGAAGCCGTAGGCCACATAGCCGCGTCCGAACCAGTACGGACTCAGGTTGGCGGTCGTCATACCTCCGGCACGCAGGCGCAGCCCCTCGAGCGAATTGTAGCTCGCGATGGTGTTGAGCGGGCCGAAGTCGAAGCGGCTGTCGCGCCCCGTCGGCCAGTAGCCTGTGAACAGGCGCTTGAGAATGAGCTCGCCCCAGTAGTAGGCCGGAACCGCGCGCAGGCGCGACATCAGCAGGTCGACACGGCTCTCGCCCTCCGGCTCGGGCGTCTGCATGGCGCTGTGCCAGAATGCATCGTCGCGCTCGGTGGCACCGTCCTCGACCTGTTCCTCGCCCACGGCGTCGAAGTAGACCGAGTCGGCATCGGCCTCGAATGAGTGTCCCGATTCGGTGACACGACGGCTGACATAGATGGTCGGTGTTCCCGGCAGCACGGTCAGCTCCATGGCAAGGTCGTCCGACAGCTTTATGCGGCTGCCGTCGGCTGCACGTCCGAAAGTCTGCACCATGGTCAGTCGGTCGATGAAATTGAGCGCCGTGGCGTCGGTGGTGCGCATCTCTACGCGACGTATGCTCATCAGTGAGTCGGAGGCATCGACATAGACATGCCCGGCAAAGCCGTTGCCAGTATGCCCGCGGGGATAGAAGGCAAGCGACACGCACGGAACGCCGTCCACCACTACCGTATCGACCAGATAGAAGCGGTAGAAATCGGGGGCCACACGCGAAAGCGGGCTCACGAAACTGTTGCGCAGCAGCATCATGTCGCCATCGTAGAGGTCGACCTCGCGCAGCGCGTCAGTCAGCATGGTCTGCATATTGGCGCGGTCGACAATCTCGTCGACGCCACGCTGGCGAGTGCCGCGTACAATCTCGCGCCTTGCTCCGTCGCGGTATCGCACCGACGAGGCCCGTTCGTTGACCGACAGCGTCAGCACGGGCTTGCCCGTGAGTCCGGAGGTATCGACGTGCTCGGCCAAAAAGGGCATACGGCGGTTTATGCCGTTCTGTTTCTCGGCATCGAAATCGTTAAGTCCGAGTGTAATACGCTCGTAGCGTTCGTAGCCGTAGTGCGGATTGCGCCTCGGGTCGGTTGCCGCGCCGCCGTCGCGCAGACGGCGTGCGAAGTCGACGGCCGGATTGTTTCGCTTGGAATATCGCTGCTTCCCCACCACCAGCTCCCGCAGCTCCGTAGCTACGGGATTGAGACTTATGTCGTAGATATTGAAGCTGTTGGTCCACAGAGGAACAGAAAGCGACTCGTAGCCCTGGCAGGAGGCGCGCAGCGAATCCGCACCGGCCGGCACAATCATCTCGAATAGCCCGCGGGCATCGGCCACGGTGCTTTCGGTGGCGCCCGCGACACGCACGGACGCGAAAGGCAGCCCCTCGGCGGTTCCGGCGTCGCGCACTATGCCGCGCACCTGCACGCCGCCATGCTGCGCTGTCGCCGCAAGGGCGACGGCGACGGCTGCTATGACGACAGACAGGAGTCGGTTTGGTCTCATCGGTTCAATTTTGTACCTTTGCGTCAAAATTCACTATTATGGCAAAGGAGATAGAGCGTAAATTTCTTGTGCGCGACGACAGCTATAGGACAGCCTCAATCAGTCATAAGGACATAATCCAGGGCTATCTGAACACCGACCCCGACGCGACAGTGCGCGTTCGTGTGGCCGGCGACAAGGCCTTTCTGACTGTCAAGAGCCGCAACCGCGGGGCTGTACGCGACGAATGGGAATATCCCGTCCCGACATCGGACGCAGAACAGATGCTGCGCACATGCTGCCCCGCCACCATGCTCGAAAAACGGCGCTGGATAGTGCCGGCCGGCGACCTGTGCTGGGAGGTGGACGAGTTCCACGGACGCCACGAAGGACTTGTGCTCGCCGAGATAGAGCTGCCTTGCGAGGACTGCGCCATCACACTGCCCTCCTTCATCGGCGAGGAAGTCACGGGCGACCCCGCATACTACAACTCAACGCTGTCGCAGGCCTGAGCCGCGGGACGGCGCACCAGGCGGACGACGTTCTCGACGTGCGCCGTATGGGGGAACATGTCGACAGGCTGCACGGCCTCGACGCTATACTTGCAGTCCAGCAGGGCGATGTCGCGTGCCTGAGTGGCGGGATTACAGCTCACATAGACTATCACGGCAGGCTCGGCACGCAGAATGGTGTCGACTACATCGCCGTGCATGCCTGCACGGGGCGGGTCGACTATCATCACGTCGGGACGGCCGTGGGCGGCGATGACATCGTCGGTCAGCACAGCCTTCATGTCTCCGGC
>JAIDUY010000449.1 GCA_029059965.1 Muribaculaceae bacterium | reverse complement strand
TGTTCGTGGGTGTGGGCGCCTCGCGTGTGCGCGACCTCTTCCGTCAGGCCAAGGAGAAAGCTCCCTGCATCGTATTTATCGACGAAATCGACGCTGTAGGCCGTGCGCGCGGCAAGAACGCAAGCATGGGCGGCAACGACGAACGCGAGAATACCCTCAACCAGCTCCTTACGGAGATGGACGGCTTCGGCAGCAACAGCGGTGTGATTATCCTCGCCGCCACCAACCGCGCCGACATCCTCGATAAAGCCCTTATGCGTGCCGGACGTTTCGACCGTCAGATATACGTAGACCTGCCCGACCTGCCCGACCGCGTGGCCATTTTCAAGGTGCACCTGCGCAAGGTCAAGACCGCCGGCGACCTCGACATCGACCTGCTGGCGCGCCAGACTCCCGGTTTCTCGGGCGCCGACATCGCCAATGTCTGCAACGAGGCCGCGCTCATCGCCGCACGTCATAACAAGGAATACGTCGACAAGGACGACTTCAACGCTGCCGTCGACCGCATTATCGGCGGCCTTGAGAAGCGCAACAAAATTACTACCGAAGAGGAGAAGCGCGCCATCGCCATCCACGAGGCCGGACACGCCACCGTTTCCTGGCACCTCCAGTACGCCAACCCGCTTGTCAAGGTCACTATCGTTCCCCGCGGCAAGGCCCTGGGTGCAGCCTGGTATATGCCCGAAGAACGTCAGATTACCCCGTCGCAGGTGCTCCTCGACGACATCTGCTCCCTGCTTGGTGGCCGTGCCGCCGAAGAGCTCTTCATGGGCCGTATCTCGACCGGTGCCGCAAACGACCTTGAGCGTGTGACCAAGCAGGCCTACGCAATGGTGGTCTACTACGGCATGAGCGACCGTCTGCCCAACCTGTCCTACTACGATTCGTCGGGTCAGGATAGCATCTTCACCAAGCCTTACAGCAACGACCGCGCACAGATTATCGACGAAGAGGTCAGCCGCATCATAACCGAGCAGTACGAGAGAGCCAAAAGCATCCTGAGTCAGTACGCCGCCGGTCATAAGGAGCTGGCCGACACACTCATCAACCGCGAGGTAATCTATACTGCCGACGTCGAGCGCATATTCGGCCCCCGCCCCTGGGTGTCGCGCACCGACGAAATCTTCGGAAGCCGCGACGACAGCGAGCCTACTCCTCCGCCAATCGACGTAGAGGTTACCGAAGTAAACGCACAGAAATCCGAATAATATTCCCGGATAGCAACCACAGGCCGGAGTGCGGACGTGCTCCGGCCTGTATTGTATCCGCAACGTTTTGCAAGCCTCATCATTCATTATCAAGACAAGTATGAGCGAAGAAAAGTATAATTTTGACTGCGTCGTGGATCGCCACGATACCTGCGCCACCAAATTCGAGGAAATGGACGCCAAGTTCGGACGGCACGACCTGCTGCCATTCTGGATTGCGGACATGGATTTTCAGGCTTGTCCATACATCATCGAGGCATTGCGCAGGCGCCTTGACCATACCGTGCTGGGATATACCACAGCTCCCGCCGAATTCTGGGACAGCATACGCTCGTGGCTGAAACGCCGCCACTCCTGGG
>JAIDUY010000448.1 GCA_029059965.1 Muribaculaceae bacterium | reverse complement strand
AACGCCGGCCAGATCAAGACCGGTTCGGCTTCCCGTTCCGACCGTATGGCCAAGTACAACCAGCTTCTCCGCATCGAGGAGCAGCTCGGCAGCGCTGCCCGCTACGGCTACGGCAAGAAGACCCGCCGTCCCGAATAATCCGGACTCCGAATCCGACAAAATTTTCAGAAGCGCCCCCGCCCGGGGCGCTTCTGTTGCGTTTGGGACGGAGCTGCCGGAGCCCGCTCTCCTTTTTGTAGCAAAGTGTCAGAACTGACAGAAAGGCTGACAGAGCACGGTTGCAATATATAATGTACGCGCGTACGCGCGACATCTGACGCGATTGCTTAAAAATATGAAGTATTTCGGCATTTTGGGTTTAAAATCGTAATTTGACAGTGCAGGCGGCTTCCTATGCTGAACCGATGGGCGGATTTTGCGAAAAATCGCCCCGCGGGAGGCCTCGGATGTGAATATTTTAGCGAAAAAATACCGCTGGTGTTAAAAAGAGGCATTTTTTCTAACCAAAACGTAAAGGGATTAAAAAAAAGTTGCTATCTTTGCCGAACAAACTATCTCCGCGCCCTCGCCTTTGTGCTCGTTTCTCTCCGGGAGTGCGGCGTTCCAACCGAATTATCAATCAATTTATGTCTAATTTTCTCAAAGTATGAAAAAGCTGTTTCTATTGCTTCTGACAGTTATGACTCTGAGCCTATGTGCGTCGGCACAGACGCGCGTGGTGCGGGGTACTGTCCTCGATGCCGAGAACGACGAGCCGCTGATCGGCGTTTCGGTTTCCGCCGGCACCGGTTATGGCGCGGCTACCGACGTCAACGGCCAGTTCGCTGTTACGGTTCCCGCTTCGGCAACTCAACTGACGGTTTCCTACGTAGGCTATGAATCTCAGACCGTGGCTATCTCCGACCGCGATCTGGTTATCATGCTCCAGCCTGCCAACAGCCTCCTCGACCCCGTGATTGTGGTGGCTTACGGCGAACAGAAGAAGTCTTCGTTCACCGGTTCCGCCGCTGTGGTGGGCTCGGCTACCATCGAGAAGACCCAGGTGACCAACGTCCTGGACGCTCTCAACGGTAAGGTGGCCGGTCTCCAGCTCTCGAACGCCTCCGGCGCCCCCGGCGCTTCCAACCCCACAATCCGCGTGCGTGGTTTCTCCTCCATTCTCGCAGGCAACTCGCCTCTGGTGATTGTGGACGGTACTCCCTATACCGGCGACATCAACTCGCTTAACACCAACGACATCGAGTCCATGTCCGTGCTCAAGGACGCTGCCTCCAACGCCCTCTACGGCGCTCGTGGCGCCAACGGTGTGATTCTCATCACCACCAAGCGTGCCAAGCTCGGCGAGGCTACCGTGACCTTCGACGCCAAGTGGGGCGGCCAGGCACGTGCCACACAGGACTACAACTATGTCAAGGACCCCCGCCAGTACTACGAACTCTACTACAAGGCACTTTATAACTACGCTACCGCATCGCAGGAACGCTACAGCTCCGGCGGCGGCAACTACGTGAACATCGGCGGTATGGGTCTCAATCCCGCTTCCGCAACCCAGTGGGCCAACAACCAGCTCGCCGGTTCGACCGGCTTCGGTCTGGGCTACAACGTATTCACTGTGCCCGACGGCGAATTCATGATCGGTTACGACGGCAAGTTCAACCCTAACGCCACCGTAGGCCGCATGGTCAACTACCAGGGTCAGGACTTCTGGCTGACTCCCGACAACTGGATGGACGCTGTCTACAAGACCAGCCTCCGCCACGAGTACAACCTCAACGTTACCCAGGGTACTGATAAGAGCAACTTCATGGCTTCGTTCAACTACCTCCACAACGACGGTATCGTTGTCAGCCCCTCGAGCTTCGAGCGCCTCACCGGCCGACTCAGCGCCGACGTCCAGGCCAAGTCCTGGCTTAAGGTTGGTGCCAACGTAAGCTACAGCCACGTGAACATGGAAGCCATGGACTCCTCCGAAGGCGCTTCCAACTCTACCGGCAACATCTTCGCCTTCGCAACAGGCGTGGCTCCCATCTATCCTCTGTACATGCGCGGCGCCGACAAGCAGATCATGGTCGACCACAACGGCATCCTGCGCTATGACTACGGTGCAGGCCTCAACGCCGGCCTCCGCCGTCCTTCCTTCACCGGTGCGAACGCCATCTCCGACGCACTCCTCAACAAGAACGAGCAGAGCGTGAACACTTTCACAGCTACCGGCTTCGCTGAAATCCGCTTCCTCAAGGACTTCAAGTTCACCACCAACAACAACGTGAACCTCCAGGAGTACCGCATCACCAGCACCCAGAACCCCTACTACGGTCAGTTCGCTCCCCAGAACGGTCAGATCAGCAAGCAGCACAGCCGCGCTGTCGACTATACTCTGCAGCAGCTCCTCAACTGGAACCACGTGTTCGGCAACGTCCACAACGTGAGCGTCCTCCTCGGTCATGAATGGTACAAGCAGACCGTCGAGCACCTCTACGGCGACAAGTCCAACATCTTCCTCCCCGAAAACACCGAGCTCAACGGCGCCATCATCAACGGCGACGTAGGCAGCTACTCCACAATGTACAACAACGAAGGCTGGTTCGCCCGTGCAATGTACGACTACGACAGCAAGTACTTCGTTTCCGCATCCTTCCGTCGCGACGCTTCCAGCCGTTTCCATCCCAAGCACCGCTGGGGTAACTTCTGGAGCGCAGGCGCAGCTTGGATTATCTCTAAAGAAGACTTCTTCCAGGCCGACTTCGTCGACATGCTGAAGATCAAGATCAGCTACGGTGAGCAGGGTAACGACAACATCGGTAACTACCGCTACGTCGACACCTACGACCTGGTGAACTCCAACGGCAGTCCCTCCGTAACCCCCGCAACCAAGGGTAACGAGACCATCACCTGGGAAAAGGGCGGCAACTTCAACGCAGGTTTCGAATTCGACATGTTCAACACCCGTCTTACCGGTAGCGCCGAATTCTTCTACCGCAAGACAACCGACATGCTCATGTCCTTCCCCCTCCCCGCCTCCTCCGGCTTCATGGGCTACTACTCCAACGTAGGCGACATGACCAACACCGGTGTCGAAATCGAACTCAGCGGCGACATCATCCGCACACGCGACTTCCGCTGGACCGTAAACGGCAACCTCACCTGGTACAAGAACCGCATCTCCAAGCTCCCCGGCGAACGTAAGGGTACCACCATCGACGGCAAGTCCGGCTTTACCTCCGGCGACATCTTCTATGCCGAAGGCGTGGCAATGTACACCTACAAGATGCCCCGCTACGCAGGCGTGAACCCCGAAAACGGTCTCGCAATGTACTACAAGAAGGTTCTCGACGCCAACGGCAACGAAACCGGCGAAATCATCACCACCCACGACTACGGCCAGGCTTCCGACTTCATCTGCGGTACAGCCCTCGCCCCCGTCTACGGCGGTTTCGGCACCAGCTTCGAATACAAGGGCTTCGACCTCTCGGTAGCGTTCAACTACCAGATCGGCGGTCAGGTTTACGACGGCAACTACTCCTTGCTCATGGGCAACCCCGTGGCAAGTGCTTCCGGCGGCAACCTCCACGCTGACCTCTTCGACTCCTGGACGCCCCAGAACCCCAACACCAACATCCCCCGCTTCCAGGCAACCGACCAGTACACAACATCCAAGAGCGACCGATTCCTGACTAACGCCTCCTATCTCTCGCTCGACAATATCAACTTCGGTTACACGCTGCCCTCCAACGTTGTCAAGAAACTCTACCTCAGCCGCCTGCGTGTATACGTGGCTGCCGACAACATCTGGGTATGGAGCAAGCGTCAGGGTCTTGACCCCCGCCAGTCGTTCACCGGTAGCGTAAACAACACCTATCACGCTCCCATCCGCACTATCTCCGGCGGTCTCACCGTAACCTTCTAAACATAGCCATCAGCAATGAAAGCAATATATAAATCTCTGATTGCAGCGGCTTTGGCCGCACCTGCGCTCACAGGCTGTATCGAGGAGTCCATCCCGACAAACACTGTGCTCGCCACCCAGCTCGAAGGCAATGCCAACGCTATCCAGGCTTTCGCTTCGGCCATGCCCGCTCACCTCAACGTCATGGCTACTGTAGGTCAGTCGTATCACTTCGACTTTGGTTGGCCCTCGATGATGCACGCTCGCGACGTCATGACCGAAGATATGTTCGTGCGCTACGCCGGCGGCTTCGACTGGTTCAGCTCCTGGTCTCGCAACGAAGTGTCCCTCGGCCCGCGTTACCTCGTGTGCCAGTACTCCTGGAACTACTACTACGCTCAGATTCTGACCACCAACAATACTATCAAGGTCTGCAATCCCGAGTCCGAGGACCCATCCGAACGCTACAACCTCTGTTCCGCAAAGGCCTTCCGCGCCGTGACCTAA
>JAIDUY010000447.1 GCA_029059965.1 Muribaculaceae bacterium | reverse complement strand
TTGCCACACCGTAGATGAAGTAACGTCCGGACGAAAGCACGAGGTCGAAGTCGATACGGCCTATGCTGTTGTCGCCGAATCCATTTTCGTCGGGGTCGAGGCGGTTGTCGGAGCTATCGGTGGTAACGACATTCGTAACATCCTCGTCGACAGGCTTGTTCGGGTCCACTACGACATAACGCTTGATGAGATTGCCGTCGGAGCCGTATACGAACATGTAGAAATTGCGAATAGAGCCGATCGCAGTGCCGGACTCGCCGCCTGTGTACGCCCTGCTGAGCACCACATCGGTCTCGCTGTCGTACGAAATCGAGACATGCAGCCGTGCATCGCCGTCGCCGACGACAGGGATATTCGGCTCGAAATCGTCGGTGCAAGCCACAGCGCAGGCTGCGACTGCAAGTATGGAGAATATGCGGAGGAGGAACTTCGACATTCTTATATATATCCTTTATTTAAAGTCAGTTAATGCGATTTCGATTGATATCGTAATGGACACCGCCCGAATCGGAATAGTACAGGAATCGTCCGTTGAGGTCGCGGACTATGCTCCAATCACGCACCGGGTCTTTCATAATCCTGCCGTCAGTCGGCACAGGATTGGCAATCTCGCGGCGGTTGATAATCTCGTACCACTTGTCGTTGTTACCGTCGACGAAGTAGATAGGTTCCGAATCTTTGTCGCGCACGACAATCCATGTGGTATTCACAATGTCGTTCTTGGCATCGGAGGCCGGAATCGGGCTTGTGCAGGTGGCGCCGTTGAGATAGCACCAGGAGCCGTCGGACTTGCTGTAGCAGAAGCGGCCGTTGGGATGAGTGTAGACAAGTGTGCGTGTGTCGGCCGTGTAATAGCGGTTGGCGGTGGCATCGTAAAGCACGGTGCACTCGCTTCCGCCATCGGTAATCTTGACGATAGACCAGCCTGTCACGGGGTCTACGGTCAGGTCGCTGTCGACAACGGGGTTGTCGATTTCCTCGAAGTCGCGGTTATACCACTTGTTGTTCTTGTCGTCGAAGTAGTACAGGAAGCCGCCGTTGTCGTCGCGGACGATAATCCAGCCGCGTATAGGGTCGTTTGTGAAACCGGGATAGGGAGCCTCGGCTTCCTCCGTGCCCATGGCATCGCGGTAATACTTGCCGTTTTCGCTGTCGTAGTAGTAGACTATGACACCGAGGTCGTTGTAGATGGGTATGAGGCCGCGGCCGATGATGAGTCCGAAATCGGGTGTCAGCTCAAGTTCGTGATACGGAACCACCTGCACGACAACCTTGAGTTCGTTGTCAATATCCTCGATGTTGCGCTTGACGATGTAGCGGTACCAGTTGTTTCGCAGCACGTCGAAAACGGGCCGGGAGGGCGAGAGATAGTACTTGAATTCAAGCGGATAGATGACATTGCTGCCGGTGAACTTGATGCTCATCGACGCCCTTTGGTCGGCGGGCTTGCCGATATTGCGGAATTCGGGGATGTAGGCTATGTGTCGTCCGTCAACCTCGATGAAGGTCAGGGGTTCGACTGTCTCGGCGTTCTCGGGGATATTCGGCTCCGCGACATAGTCGCTGTCGTAGTTGCCGTGCACATAGTCGCTCTGGAGATATACGTTCCTGGGAGCCATATAGCCCTTGGAGTTGTGACGGTTGAGGACGACGGACTCGATAGTTCCGAGCTCTTCCTCGTCGGTCATTATCTCCACCTTGGCGAAGGCGCGGAGAAGGTGGATCGTGCCGGCGTCGGCCATGTCGAGGGCGTCGAACTGAAGTCGGGGAAAGAGGTTGGTCACACCGAACAGCGGTATGCGGTTGTCGGGACTGAGATTCATGCGGGAGGCATCGAAGGAGTACATCACCTTCGAGAGCTCGTCGATGTCGGCGGGTTCTTCGGGATATACATCCTGTCCGCCCCAGTTTGCGAGAGCCACAATCTTGACAGGCCTGTCGACGACACTTGCGTCCATGCTTCCGAGCACGGTGTAGGTCTTGGAAGTGGCGGTGCCGGAGGTGGGGAGGAGGGAGGTCACCTTGAGGGAAGTGATGTATCTGTTGTCTTCGCCGAAGAAGTAGAAGGCGAAGTCGCGATTTTCGATTTCGATGTAATTCTCATAGCCCTCGCCGCGGTCGTAGTCGGGGCCGAGGTATCCGGGAGCGCGCGAGACGGAAGCCACAGCGGCAGCCGGACCGCTGACTGTGAGTGTGAACCGAGCCTCTACGGAGTCTGCGGACGGCACGGCAGGCTCGTCGCCCGAGATGCTTTCGGAGGAGCAAGCTCCCGTCAGCATGGCGGCGGCGATGGTGCACATCAGCGCTATGTATGTTCGTAGAGAGGTCATTTAACTGTTTCTATTCTTGGTCTGTGTGTTCTCTGCTGATTGTCAGAGAGGCTTGGAGCTGTTGATTACTATTTTCCAGGAGTTGATGAAGATGTGGGTGTCTATCCAACGGTCGCCTTCGTCGAGGAAGAACACCATGCTGTAGCTGTCCTGACGGTCGAGGTACTCCTGGTCGGTCATGTCGCGGTGGTGTTCGCTCTTGACGAGGAGGCAGTACTGAATCATAGGGATGGAGAATACGGGCTCGCCCTTCTCCTTGTTGTAGACGGTGAGTCGGCAGGTGTTGCGGTGGTCTTCCATCAGACGTGCCACGGTGTGCTCGGCCACGGCTGCGGAGAACTCGCCGAGGGCACGCGAGGGAGCGTCCTCGCCGCTGCCTTCGTCGCCGATGGAGGCAGTGCCGGAGCGCACGCTCCATGCGTGGTAGGTGATTTTTTCGTCGGGCATGAGGCTGTTGTCCCAGTCCATGAGTCCGTTCTCGTCGGAGATGGTAAAGACGAACTTGTTATGGTCGACGGGAGCGCCGGAGATGTGCTGGAGCACTACCTGGACGTCGTTGGTGTTCTTGATCAGGGGTACGGTGTAGACGTGAACGCCCTGCTCCTGCGGGAAGTCCTGATTCTCGAGCTTGCCGTGATAGAGGCGGTCGATGTCGTGGGTTACGACGGCGCTGTTGTCGTCGGCACGCTCACGCAGCAGGGTGCACTGCAGCAGGCGGTGCTGCTGGGCCTCGGGGATTGAGAAGTGGGTGCGGTGTCCGTCGCCGGCCCATGCGAGCAGGGTGTAGTCGCCGGGCTTGACATCGACGTCCATGAGGTAGTCGGCGGAGTGCAGCGCCTCGCCGCTCTCGTGCTTCTGCCAGACGACGTTGCCGGTGGCGGGGTCGACGAGATAGAGGGTGACCGAGTTGACTTCCTGAGGGAATGCGTCGGTGTACTTCATGTTCATGTCGTACACGAACCGTACCTTATAGTAAGGGTCGCAATCGCCCTGGTCCTCGTAGATGAAGCCGTTGCAGGAGCTCAGAGCCACGGCGGCAGCCGCAAGGACGGCCACGAGGCAAAGACGGATTCTATGGAGTCTGAAAGCGTTCACTTTATGATTTCTGTTTATAGGTTCTGATTATTGGATGAGGAGAGATAAATGCTGTTGTAAAAAATGCGTGCCGGTGGCGGCTATGTCGAGTTTCACATTGGTTAAGTCGGATATGGGGTTGAAAAATAAAAAGATGAAATAAAGAAAGAAGGCCGGCGCCGGCGTGGCGCCGGCCTTTCTATGAAGTGGATCGGGAATTTATCAGAGGATTACGCTCTGGCTCTTGATCTTCCAGGAGAGGATGTTGATTCGAGCGGCGAGGAAGTAGCGGGGATCTTCGGGATCTTCGGGGATGATGTCCTCGTTAGCGGGGTCGAACACACCGTGACCGATGCGGATGACGCTGCTTACGCTGAGTTTGTACCAGTGGTTGCGGACAACGCCGTACTTGCCGGTCTCTTTGGAGTCGAGGGTCTGGAGGGTCTCGTGCTCAACGGGGATGGAGTAGTACATTGCGCCTTTCTGGAAGCCTTCGGCCTTCTCGACCTGAGCGGCCACGAGGAGATCCTGGAGAGCTGCGGTGGCGTCGCCGATGGATGCGAAGTCCTCGTACTTACCTTCGGCGTTCTTGAAGGAGTAGGTCTCGCCGGCCTTGAGGGCGGGAGCAACGACAATCTTACCGGTACCAACGAGGTCGGGGTATACGAGAACCTCTTCGCCATTCTCGTTCTCGGTCTTGACAGAGGAAGCGAGAACGATGTTGACATAGGTGGAGTCAATCTGGGTGTAGCTGAAGCCGCCTTCTACAGCGGCGTTGGCAGTCTTGGTGTAGATGTTGAGAAGACCGGTACCCTTGTCGATAGTGGAGAGAACGTAGTTCTGATAGCGGGCAGAGGTGAAGAGAGCGCCGTTGAACTTGATGGCGTCGATGCCTTCGCCCTTTTCGTCAACGATGCGTGCCTTGACGAGAACGCTGGTGGTGTTGCCGGCGATGGGCTGACCGTTCTTGATTACGTTGTCGCCGGTGTTGGTGTACTCGTTGCAGTATGCATATACGGGAGCGTCGGTGGTGCTCATGCCGAGGCCGAGCTCGTTGAAGGTCTTGTGCTCGAGAGCGTCGGCGGGCTTCACGTTGCCGTAGAGGGTGGATTCAGCCCAGTAGCTGCGGAAGTAGTCGGCGTGGTTCCAGCCGGTCCAGGGAGCTGTGGTGTTCCACTCTTCGAGGAGCTGCTTGCTGAGGTAGCTGTCGGGAGCGGTTGCGCTCACGTCCCAGCCTTCGATGGCTACGTAAACCTTGGTCGCAGCCTCATCGGTACCGCCGATAGCGCCGTTGGGGTCACCTGCGATGGTAACGTTCACGTCGTACATGGGGAAGCCGTCGGGAGTGCTGAGGGTGGACTCAGCTTCGTTCACGAGCTCGATCTTGGCAGCCAGACGCTCAACGTAGATGTTGACAGTCTTGGTGGGCTGGGGCTTGGAGCCGTCGGTGGGCTGGAGGTCGAAGTCGGTGTCCTTCAGCTTGGTGGCGTAGTAGTACTCGTCGGTGTAGTGGTCGGGGTCGTTCTGGGGCAGGCCATAGAACGAGGTGGTGGACATCACGAAGCGCTCGGCACCGTCGATGGTCTGGGAGTACTGACGGAGCTTGCGGCCTGTGGCTGCGAGGGTGGAGGCAGGCTCGAAGTCGGGAGCGTTGAGCACGGTCACGAGGTAGGAGGGATAGGTGTTGCTCTCGAGGTTCTCGAGGACGATGACGTTCTTGCCGATCCATTCGATGTTCTCGTTGTTGCTGCCGCTCTGGTCTTCCCAGCGGCTTGCCTTGCCGACGTAGATGCCGTTGGCATCGAAGAAGAAGAAGTCGGCGTTAGCCACAGCGTGTTCGGTACCGTCCTGGTAGCCGTCGTTGTCGCCTACGTGAGTACGGCTGTCGATGGCGGAGGTGATGTTGACGGTCATGTAGGCGCGGGATCCTTCGGGAATCTGGTTGCCCGGATTGTTGTTGGGTTCTTCGTTGGAGCAGGCGCTAAGAAGAGCGATTGCACCGATACCCAGCATTACATTGCTAAGAATTTTCATGCAATTGTGAATTTAGATTTATTGATTGTGTTAATGATTATTCTATTTAAGAATTGGTTTGTGCGGGGTTGTGGGGATGCGTGTCAATGCGCGGCGTCGATGAGGTACTCGACCTTGGGCGTCGACTCGATTCGCCTCAGCTCGGCGAACTCGGCCACGGCGGGGGCGTAGTCCATGCCTGCGGCAATCTCGAGCAGGTGCATGGCGCGTGCGCGGTCGCCCATACGGGCTGCGAGGACGGCGCGGGTGAACACGGCTTCGGGGCGGTCGCCGGCCCGGTTGGCGTAGTCGGCGGCGGCATCAAGGTCGCCGTGGCGCATGGCGATGTTGGCTGCGTTGACGTTTACCTCGGGGTCGTCGGGCCAAATTTCGGCGGCCTTCATGAGCGCTTCCTCGTAGGCGGGGCTACCCTCGTCGTAGGAAGTGGCTATGCGGTAGAAGTCGACGGGACGCAGGCGCTCGGGGGCTGTGGCCATTGTGGCTTTGAGCTGCTCGACGTCGACTGTGGTGCGGATGCGATACTTGACTGTGTAGTCGGAGTGACGCAGTGCGGGATAGATGCTGTCGAGCATCAGGGCGTATTCCTGCGGATAGCGGCGGCGGATTTCGTGGTCCTTGGGGTCGGGCTCCATATTGGAGTCGATGATGGCGAGAATCTCGTCGCGGTGCGGGAGGGTGCACTCCTCTACCCATGCGCGGAGGCCGGCCCAGTCTTCGGGCTGATAGTCGCTGCGCATGATTTCGGGGTCGAAGTTATAGTGGCTGCGCACATACTCCTTGAGTGCTTCGGTACGGCCCACGGCCAGACGGACGTTGTTGGCGTAGGGACCTTCGGGCGAAGCGAAACCCTTGACGGTGATGGCGGTAATGATGGCCATGGAGTCGTTGCGTACGCGGTCGATACTTGCGATGATTTTGGCAATCTCGACACGGTTGCGGCGGTAGTGGGGACGGATTTCGGTGCGGTTTACGATGAAGTCGACATAGGCGCGGCCTTCGGCAGAGAGCTCCACGACGCTGTCGCCGGTGAGGGCGATATAGGGGAGTTCGGGCTCGAAGGGAGCGGGCACGAAGTCGAGGTGAGCCAGCGGGGTGTCGTCCATCTGCACGATGGGCTCGCAGCAGTTGGCATTCTCCTGGCGCATTACCAGAGTGCTCTGCGTCATCCAGTCGGCGAAGGGCACCTGAGCGTTGAGGGCTGCGGTGCCGGTGTGGCCGGCGCGGAAGATGTTTCCGCCGGGAGTTACGAAACCGTGGCGCTCGGCAAGGAGGTAGCGGTTCTTTCCGGCGATGACTACGGGCTGCAGCTCGAGGCTGTCGGCGCTGTTGTCGGCACGTAGTACGGGGGTGAAGATGACCTCGCGGTCGCGTCCGGGACGGATGTCGGCGGGGTCGATTTCCACTATAATATTTAGAAGGGAATCCTGACGGCCGATGTTGAGGCGGTCGACCTTGAGATAGGATGCCGGAGCGGCGAAAGCAGCTGCGGCTACGACGGCGGCGAATGCCGCGATGACTGTGCGTTTCATAGATGCGGGTGCTTTCAGAAGTTATAAATCAGATTGAGGGCAGCCTTGGTTGGGCCGACGTAGTTGTGGGGGACGTTGCGGCGTATGCGCTGACCGCAGTCGCGGCACTCGAACTGGTCGTAGCGGGTGTAGATCCAGCCGAGGCCGATCTCGGCCTCCATGCTCCAGCGCTTGTTGAGCAGCCAGGTGTAGCCGTAGGCCACTCCCGCACCTGCCATCCAGCCCTGAAAGCGGTAGTCCTTGAGTTTGGAGAAGTCGGTGCCGAGAAACTTGAAGTCGGTGCCGAGGTGGCCGAAGTTGTACTGACCGCCGATGAGGTGAGCGCCGACGAAGTGGCCGGCGAAGGCCTGACAGAACCAGTAGCGGGCCTCGGGCTGGAAGTTCCACTGCTTCCAGCGGCGGTCGTCGATGGTCCAGGCGTTGAGGTTACCTGTCAGTTCAACAGTCCATTGAGGTGCTACGCCAACCTCAACACCGAGGTCGGCTGTAAGAAGTGCATCATACAGGAGGTTCGTCTTGACGGCGACGTCCTGCGCGCGCAAAGGCGCAAAGAATAGCAGACCCATAAGGGTCATAAGCAATAATTTGAATTTCATTGCGGAAATGTAAACGGCTCTGAAATTGGTTTGTCGTGTTAAGTGACTTGCTTTCAAGTCAAAGAGAGAATTGGTTTGTCTGCAACTCCCACACACGATTCAATATGGTTTTCCCTTGCCAAATGTAAGGGTATTGTCAATCTGGTAGAATTGCAACGCAAAGTTAGTAAAATTTTCGCTTTCAGACAAAATTTTAAGCGTCTACCCCCCCCCCGCAAACTCTATTATAT
>JAIDUY010000446.1 GCA_029059965.1 Muribaculaceae bacterium | reverse complement strand
CGGGAGTACTCGCGGAGGTTCATCATGTCGAGGCGCTTGGCGGTCTGCTGCCATGCCACGTAGCCGTCGTAGGTTACGTTGGTACGGCCGGCACTACCGCGGCGGGTGGTGACGAGGATGACACCGTTGGCACCTGCGGCACCGTAGATGGCGCAGGCCGATGCGTCCTTGAGTACGTCCATGCTGACGATATCGCTCGGGGCGATGGCGGCGAGGGGGTTGACGGTGGTCTGACCGTTGCTGCCGCCGGCCCAGTCAAAACCGCCGATGGAGTTGCCCGAGTTGTTCATGGGCACACCGTCTATAATATAGAGCGGTTCGTTGGACGAGTTGAGGGAGCTTGCACCACGGATGCGGATGGAGGTCGCGCCGCCGGGAGCACCCGAGTTCTGTGTTACCTGTACGCCGGCGACCTTGCCCTGAAGCATCTGGTCGGCGTTGGTGACGATGCTCTGCTTCATCTGGTCTTCGGAGATGCGGGCGACAGAACCGGTGATGTCGCTTTTGCGCTGAGTACCGTAGCCCACGACAACGACTTCTTCAAGAGCTTCGCTGGAGTCGTGGAGGACCACGTCGAGGGTTGTTCGTCCGTTAAGGGCGATTTCCTGAGTTACCGTACCTATGTACGAGAATACGAGAGTCGCATTGGGGTTGGAAACGCGGATGGAGTAGTTGCCATCGTAGTCGGTGGTCGCACCTCCGGTTTTACCTTTTTCGACAATCGATGCTCCGATTACCGGCTCGCCCGTACTGTCGGTGACAGTACCGGTTACCGTAACCAGTGCATTCTGTGCAGACATACATATGCCCAGCAACGCGAAAAGCGTCACAAGAAGCAGTCTGCCGAACTTGTGATTACTTGTTTCCATGTACAGGAATTTAAGGATATGATTGATGATTGATGATTGTTTGTCAGTTGTTGGGAAGAATTCCGACGCAAAGATATTAATGATTTTTCATCCGCCACGATACTTTGTTGTTAATAAATGGCACTTTGCGCAAAATAAAGATTAAAAGTGGTTATGAATTGCCAATTAGGCACTTATGCCAAATATTTATTTAGCAGTCTTGGATATTATTTAGTTAATTGTTCCGTATAAGTCTGTATTATGTTAATCGTCGAGGAGTCGGCCGCGAACACGGAGTTGAGCCCCTGCGCCTCCTGGGCGGGGTCGCCGGTGTAGTCGTCCCAGGGCAGCCAGTTGTCGTGGGCCGGAACGGCCAGTCCGCCCCATCCCCAGAAGTTGCAGCCCTGAATCATGCCGCTGTCGCGGATGAGCGAGAAAACGTAGGCATAGAATGCGTCGCGGCCTTCGGTGGGGCTGCCGGGGGTGTAGGTCATGCCGTCGCGCGGGTAGCCGAATTCCTCGAGCACGAGAGGTTTGGCGGCATCGCGCATTATGGCGGAATGGTCGGCGATATACTGTCGGGTCAGCGAGCAGGCCGTGTCGACGTCGGCGACGAGCGAGTCGGGACGCACCCACGACCAGTTGTAGGGCCACAGATGGATGATGCCGTAGTCGATATTGGGGTCGCGGTGTATCTCGGCCCACAGGTCGATGTCGCCCTCGCAGCCGTGGCGGCCTTCGCTGCCGGTGCAGACAAGGTGGTTGGGGTCTGTATCTTATACACATCA
>JAIDUY010000445.1 GCA_029059965.1 Muribaculaceae bacterium | reverse complement strand
CTTTCATCGGCATCGGTTAATCTTTCGGATGTAGAACGGAATGAGATAAGCGATTTCCTCGCGCACTAGGACAGGTCCGGTAATTCCGGGGAAACTATCCACGACATCACCAATATCATTTATATGATAGTGGAGTCGCTGAACGCAGAAGTGCTCGGAAAGGAAGTCAACGGACTGCGCATAGCTCCGACTCTCGACTCCCTGGCGTCCTTGCCCGGAACCGTTACTTTCGACAACGTTATCTGTCAGATAGACAAATCCGGCTCTTCGGACGGCCATCTGCTGTTGCTTACGGGACTTATGCCTCCCGAACAAGTATCGTATTGTTTCAAGTTCGGTTCGACCAACAGATTCCATTCATTGCAGGATGCGTTTCCCCGACATACCAAGAAAACAATGCTCGCCACGACAGGTACGTTCTGGAACGAGGCCAAGGTACTGGCAAATTTCGGAACAGGCCCTGTGAGCACCATAAAGGACCTTGACGGAGACGTTGAAGAAATCGGTCGTGACGGAGTGCTGATTCAGAATGCGATTGAAGAGATGAGAAACTTGCCTCGTCCGTTTTTCCTGACGCTGATGACAATTTCGATGCACATACCGTTTGAAGAGGAGGCGTGGCCGCTTCTTCCCCAACTTGCGGAATCTGATTCGCTAAATCGGTTTGAACGGAATTATTACAATGTGACTCACTATTTCGACCGTTATCTGAAACAGCTGGTCGACAATCTTCCACCCAATACCGTTCTCTTCATAGCGTCAGACCATTCTCAGGACATAAGTCGGGGCACTGACGAAAGTACCCGGCCGGCCGTCTTCATGGCCGCGGGGTGTGGCAGAAGCGGCCGTATAAGCCGTCCTGTCGGACAGGTGAATCTTTATCCGGCCACCCTTGAACTCCTCGGTGCCTCTTTTGACGGATATGGGGGCGTAGCCATGTCGGCATTGAATCCCGCTGTCAGAGGAACTCTGGATACCAAAGGTGCGAGGCGGGGTTTCATGACCGAAGCCGAGATTGATACACTAAAGGAAGCGAAACGCATATCCGACCTGATTATCCGCTCGAATTATTTTAAAGACGAACAATATTAGAGTTTGTCCTGCTTCAGCTGTTCGACGTAGCGGTCGATGCGGCGCATCTGGGCGGGGATGTTGATGCGCTGCGGGCAGTGGCGGCGGCATTTGCCACAGCCTATGCAGTGGGCGGCCTGGCGGAGCTTGGGCACGCTGCGGTCGTAGCCGACAAGGAATGCGCGTCGGGCTTCGCGGTAGCCGGGACTCTGAGCCGTAGCGGGTACATTGCCCTCGTTGAGACATTTGTTGTAATGGGAGAAAATCGCGGGGATATTGATTCCGTAGGGGCAGGGCATGCAGTAGGCGCAAGTCGTACAGGGTATAATCGGAAATTCCGCCATGGCTGTCGCCGTATCCTCGAGCAGGGCGAACTCCTCGTCGGTGAGCTGTCGCAAGGGCGAATAGGTCTTAAGGTTATCCTGAAGATGCTCCATGTACGTCATGCCGCTCAGAACCGACAGCACGCCGGGGAAGCTGCCTGCAAAGCGGAATGCCCACGAGGCCACGCTTTCTGTCGGACTGTATGCCTTGAGTCGGTCGTTGAGGCGTTCGGGCAGGGATGCGAGTCGTCCTCCCAGCAGCGGCTCCATGATTACTGCGGGTATGCCACGGGATGTAAGTTCGCCGTAAAGATACTCGGCATTGAAGTTCGAGCCCGAGGCATGGCGGTAGTCGGCGTAGTTGAGCTGAATCTGCACGAAGTCCCAGTGGACCTCATCGTGCATGGCCAGCAGGGCATCGAATACGGCCACGTCGCCGTGATATGAAAAACCGAGATTGCGGATGCGTCCGGCCTGACGCTCGGCGAGCATGAAGTCGAGGACACCGCTGTCGATGAAGCGTTCGTTCAGGAACGGAATGCCCGAGCCGCCTCCGACGTTGTGGAGGAGATAGTAGTCGATATAGTCCGTGCGCAGTTTTTCAAGCGAATTGCGGTACATGCCCACGGAGGCATCGTAGAGTTCGCGGCCACGCAGACCCGCGTTGGCGAAGCTCTGGTTGCTCATTTTGGTGGCGATGAAGTAGCTGTCGCGCGGATGTCGGCTCAAGGCGAGGCCTGTCGCCTCTTCCGACTTACCTTGCAGATACGGCGGAGCGGTGTCGAAGTAGTTCACGCCGTGTTCGATGGCATAGTCGACGAGTTCGTTGACGGCCTCCTGGTCGATTATCTCACCCTCGCCCTGCGGATTCGGCATCATCGGCCAGCGCATGCATCCGTAGCCAAGGAGCGACACACGGTCGCCCGAACCAGGATTGGTGCGGTAGGTCATTTCGCCTGTTCCGTTCTCGGCGGCTGAGGTGGTACTTTCGCTTCGGCGCGAGCATCCCGCGGCGGCCATTGCGGCAGCGGCAGCGCCCAGCCCGAATCGTTTCAGAAATTCCCTGCGGTCTATATTTTTTTTCATTTTTGTCAGGCTTTGGAGCTAAATAATGCGGTGACGGCGGTTGCCTTCGACATATATGGCGCTGAACGGGCGGGCAGGGCAGTGATACTCGCACGAACCGCAGCCGATGCAGCGCTCCGTGTCGACCGACGGAATGCGCAGACGGCGTCTGCCGCCCGTGGCGGGCCGAATCATGCTTATGGCGCCGACGGGGCAATGACGCGCGCAGTTGCCGCAATGTACGCCCTCGCTTGCCGGCAGGCAGTTCTCGCGCACCCATACGGCGCGTCCGATCTGTATGGACGATTTTTCTTCGCGCGAGACCGGAAGTATGGCCCCTGTCGGGCACACGTCGGAGCAGCGCGTGCATTCCGGCCTGCAAAAACCGTTTTCGTAGGATGCCTCAGGCTGCATAAGAGAGCCAAGGTCGTCCGACGGGCGGAGTACGCCGTTGGGGCATGCGCTCACACACAGCTGGCAGGCAGTGCAGTGCTGCGTCAGATGACTGATACCGACGGCTCCCGGCGGCACGATGCGGGTGCCGCGCTCGGGAATGCGCTTGTCCTCGATTACGGCAAGGCCGCCATCGACACTTTTCTCCGTGCCGCTCATGGCTGCAGCTCCGGCCATAGTGGCCGTTATTGTCAGGAAACTGCGTCGACCCTTGTCGGCAGTTTCAGGAGCCACCGCGGCCTTGATTTCTTCTTTGGCCTTGCGACGGCGTGTATAGCTGATTGCGCCCTTAGTGCATACAGACATGCAGTCCATGCAAGCCACGCAGCGTGAGCAGTCTACCGTATGATTCTTGGGGTCGATGCATGCGCTCTTGCAGTTGCGCGCACAGGAGCCGCAGCCGTTGCATTTGCTTGTGTCTATGACCGGGCGGAAAAGCGAGAAGCGCGACAGCAGGCCGAGCACCGTACCCACGGGGCATACCGTGTTGCACCATGTGCGGCCGTTCCGCCATGCGAGCACACCAATAATAATAGCAGTCGCAGCAGCCACCGCAATGACCGTCCACAGATGATTCGGCCCGTCGACACGCGCGAACCAATAGTTGCCGGCACTTTCCGACCACGCCGCAAGCAGATTGTTGCCCCACACCCACACAGGCGAGAGGAAAGACGTGACAATGCGTCCGAAAGCGCTGTATGGAGCTATCAGTCCGGCAATCGAACCGAAACCTGCGACAAGAGCAATCACCATAAAGGCAAGAAACCCGTAGCGGAGGACGTTTCGCGCGGGGGAGTGGAAGTAGCGATTGCGGTGAGCCTTGAGGCCAAGCCGAGCCACAATATCCTGGGCAATGCCAAGCGGACAGATGACAGAGCAGTACACGCGTCCGAACAGAAGCGTTGCTGCCACGATAGCCGCCACAACGACAAAGTTGAGCGCGAGGAGCGCCGGGAGCAGCTGTATGCGCGCCATCCAGCCGAACAGGCGGGCTGAAGTGCCGGAGAAGTCGACGAACAGTAAGATTATCAATACGATGGCTATGACGGCAAGCACCTGCCGGATACGTTTCAATACAGACGAGCCACCTCTTTGTTTCTTCTTCATATCTCAAAAATGGACTTTTCAATGCAAAAATAGCCAATAAAAGTCAGTCCCGCAATTAGGAACAACACAAAAAAGAAAGTCGTCCGGGATACTCGTTTTCTTAAATTGTGTTAATACCATGAATTTTTATGCTGTGAAATTATGCTGTACAACATATAATGCATAACTTTGCATCAGTTTTTCATGGTATTAGATTTAAGGTGAAAAGATTATTCGTCGAGACGACGAGTAATTTTTTTTTGCTTTGATATGAAGGGCTTGATTTTTAGACTGATAATGGTCTTTTGTCCCCGACAGTCTAATCATTCTTTACTTAAGGACCCCTGAAAACGGTGAAAAAGTTGGCCAAAAAAGCCAATGAATGCCCCGGCAGGCCATGAACGTCAGCTGAATTTGCTGCCGTTCGCACGGAAATTGCTAAATTTGCACCGATAAATACGAAAACACAGCCGATGAAAATCGCCAATATAGATTTAGGCAAACGCCCGGTGATGCTGGCTCCGATGGAAGACGTTACGGACGCCTCGTTCCGTCTTATCTGCCGCGAGCAGGGTGCTGACATGACATACAGCGAGTTCGTGAGTTCCGAAGCGCTCGTGCGCTCCATAGCGTCGACGACGCGCAAGCTGCACATAGCCGAGGGCGAACGACCTACAGCCATACAGATATATGGACGCGAGCCCGAAGCGATGGCCGAGGCGGCACGCATAGTCGCCGAAGCACGCCCCGATGTCCTTGACATAAACTTCGGTTGTCCTGTCAAGAAAGTGGCAGGCAAGGGCGCCGGCGCGGGACTTCTGCGCGACGTGCCGCGTATGCTCGCCATTACGCGCGCCGTGGTAGACGCCGTGGACTTACCGGTGACGGTCAAGACCCGCCTTGGCTGGGATGCCAACAGCAAAATCATAGGCGAGCTCGCCGAACAGCTGCAGGACTGCGGCATAGCAGCCCTGACCGTGCATGGACGTACGCGCAGCCAGATGTATACGGGCGAAGCCGACTGGGAAGCCATAGCCCGCATCAAGGAAAATCCCCGATTCAACATCCCCCTGATAGGCAACGGTGACATATGCACCCCCGAGCAGGCCGCCGCGGCTTTCGACCGTTATGGTGTCGACGGCGTAATGGTGGGACGTGCATCGATAGGCGCGCCCTGGATATTCCGCGCCATTCGCAGCTATCTCGACACCGGCACGGCCGAAGAGCCGACAGTGGCCGAGAAGATGGCTATGCTCCGCCGACAGATCCATGAAAGCATCGAGCGCATCGACGAAACGCGCGGCATCCTCCATATCAGGCGGCACCTTGCGGCGTCGACCCTGTTCAAAGGGATTCCGTCCTTCCGCCCCACACGCATCGAAATGCTCCGCGCCGGAACCCTCGAATCGCTCGAAGCCATACTCGACCATATTGAAAACGACATACTTCTCGGCCTTGGGTGTGCCGAACCCGAAGACCGGTCCGAAAATCAATCATAATGTAAGTCAGAAGCAATGAAACTATTGAAATATCTATCGATGGCCCTGACAGCTGTAGTGGCTGCGACAAGCACTCCCGCCCTACGGTCTCAGGATACGGCGGACTACAGCCTCCAGGTTCAGAATTTCGTGGACCTGACGGTGGTGGACGGCGTCAATGTCGAATACAAGGCTTTGCCCGACTCGGCAGGCTGGGCCGTATTCACCTGTCCTCCGGAAATAGCCTCGCAGATAATGTTCAATAATAACCGCGACCATCTGACCATACAGACAGCAGCATGGGAGCACCCCGTCGAGGGAATGCCCCGGGTGCGGGTCTATTCAATGACACTGCGCTCGGCCACCAACAGCGGCGACTCCACACTTGTCCTCTCCGTCACCGAACCGGTGCAGACCTTGAAAATCAAGCAGGTGGGCAACGGCGCCATCGAAGCCGATTCTGTGGAAGCCGAGAACCTCGAGGCCTCGATAGCCACCGGAAGCGGCACAATCAGAGTCCACGGCAAAGCACGCAAGGCCAAGCTGCACAATGTAGGCACAGGCAAACTCGATGCCTCGCGCCTCGAAGTAGACGAAGCCGGAGTGTTCATCTTCGGCTCGGGTCCGGTGGACTGCTTTGTCGGCTCCAAGATGACAGTCTACGGCGTCGGTTCGGGCAGGGTACGCCTGCACACTCAACCCAATAAAATCGTCAACCGCTCCATAGGCGTCAAGGTAGAGAACGCCGAAATGGTAGAGAACGCCGAATAAGGCCCCGGGATGAAAAGCCTGAAGCACCGTACCGCCGGCTCGCTGAAATGGAACCTGGTCGACCGACTTGCCGGACAGGTTCTCTATGCCGTCACCGGCATAGTGCTGGCCCGGATGCTCTCGCCCGACGACTTCGGACTTGTCGGCGCCGCCCTCGTGTTCCAGGCTTTCGCCTCCCTGCTCGTCGACAGCGGTTTTTCCTACGCACTGCTTCAGCGCCAGCGCCCCACAAGGCTCGACTACAGCACGGTGCTGTGGTTCAACATGGCTCTGTCGGTCGTGCTGTATGCCATCCTCTTTGTGGCGGCTCCTCTGATAGCCGACTGGTTCCGCCATGACGACAGACTCGTGCCCGTGGCGCGCGTGCTGTTCCTGTCCATCATCCTCAATGCCGCCACCATCGTGCAGACAAACAGGCTCATGAAAGCCATGGATGTGCGACGCGTGGCGCTGTCGAACGCCCTCGGCATCGCCCTTGGCGGAGCGGTGGGCATAGTCCTTGCCGTCGCGGGCCATGGAGTGTGGGCCATTGTCTGGCAGACACTCGCCAATGCCGCGATACGGGCAGTGGTGCTGTGGACAACGACGCGCTGGAGGCCGCTCCGACGCTTTTCGTGGGCGTCGCTGCGCTCATTCTTCGGCCTCGGCTCGCGTATGATGCTGACCTCCTTCCTCAACACCGTCTTTCTGAATATCTATTCATTCTTCATCGGAAACAGAGTCGGACTCGGCGCCCTCGGTTACTATACGCAGAGCGACAAGTGGAGCAAGATGGGCATATCGAGTCTGAGCCAGACGCTCACTTCGAGCTTTGTGCCGGCGCTGTCGGCCGTTCAGGACGACCCCGAACGCTATCGCCGTCTGTGCTCGAAGATGACCCGCTTCACGGCCTACGTCCTCTTCCCTGCCATGATATGGCTTGCTGTGGCGGCAAAACCGATTTTCCACGGACTCTTCGGCACGAAATGGGACCCGTCGATACTGCTGTTCCAGATACTGCTGCTGCGCGGCATAAGCGTGGTTCTGACATCGCTGTCGACCAACTTCCTGCTTGCCGCGGGACATGGCGGCGCAATCGTACGCCTCGAGATAGTCCGCGACGTACTGTCCCTCGGCGCCCTCGTGGCGACATTCCCTTACATGGCACTCTCCACATCCGATGATCCCGTGCAGGGACTTGCCGTGATGCTGTGGGCCCAGCTCGCGGCCTCGGCGGTGTCGTGGGCGGTGACGGTGTGGGTCATGCTGCGCAATACAGGACTGAGTGCGGCGGCACATCTGCGCGACCTCGCGCCTTACCTTGCCCTGACGGCATTGACCGTACCGCTGATGTACCTCGCCGGCGGCCTTTTCGTCAATCCGTGGCTGATAATGACGGCTGAAGCCGCGGTAGCCCTTGCGGTCTACCTCGGCATCAACGCATTGTTCGGCTCGCAGGTGCAGAAAGATGTGTTCAGCTACCTGCGGAAGGGCCTTTCGGGCTCGCGTTCCTGAATACCTTGCTGAGATATTTGTACAACCGTCCGCGATAGCGGGTACGCAGTAAAAAGATAGCCGTCCAGATTTTGGGCGGCTATTATTGTGATGTTTTCCAACGGTCAGGATGCAGGTCTCGGTATTTATCTATCGGTGTGTTCGGCGGCCATGCGGCGCAGCGGTCGATGATGTCGCAGAAGTAGTCGAAGACGTTGACACCACAGCGGTGGCAGGTAATGGCCAGCGAGTGGT
>JAIDUY010000444.1 GCA_029059965.1 Muribaculaceae bacterium | reverse complement strand
TTCGTGATGGAGTTCCTCCCACCGGCGGCCACCGCGGGCATGGGGCGCTACCACTCCAACCGCACCCCCGCCACTGTGCTCGAGGCCGACTACACCGCCACAGTCAGCGACGACCGTGTTGTCATCCGTCAGAACGCGACCACGACCGTGGAGGGCGACGGGAACGTGAATTTCGGACAGGCCGAGTTCGTAATCAGCGCCAATGCCCGCGGCAAAGCCGCCGTGACGGGACTCACCGCCGAATGGTGGCAGGATCCGCAGCCCTTCCTGATCAAAGCTAATTCCTAATACAGAATATACAATACAGAATCCAATGATTAAAAACGGAACATTCTCGCTCGGAATGCTCATCAGCATAATCGGTCTCGTCGTCATGGCGGTGTGCACATGGATAGGGCTTGCCTTGAACCATATCGCGCCTGCGATAGCCGCCGTAGCCTCCATCGTCGTGCTGCTGGTGGGCGGCGTATCGGTCTTCATCGGCGTCAGGGCCAAAACTGCCGGAAGCGATTTCGGCAAATGGCACACCTATGAGATTTTTTGTATAGTAGGCATGTTTCTCGCCCTGGGTTTCGCCATTCTTCCGACGATAACCACCTTTAATTTCGCCCTCAAAAACGGTGAGCTGCGCGACGCCGCCCGTCAGGACATCGACGGCATCGACTCGCTCATAGTAAGCTTCCATGAGCAGGAGACAGCGCGCATGAACACTACCTTCCGCGGCCTCGAAAATTTCGTGCGCCACGGCCACGGCAATTGCTCGGCCGGAATGCGCCAGTATCTGCAGGACGAGTTCCGCACCACGCCCCAGAACTTCAGCAACCAGCTCATCAACAACCGTCGCGGCGAGGTACGCGCGCAAATAGATGACATCCGCCTCGGCAACAGTATGTACGTCAACGCCTTTGCAAACCGCCTCGAAAACCTCCGTGCCGTTGCAAATGCCACGTTGCCCGTAGGCTTCGGACGTCTGGGTCAGGAGATGGACAACACCTCCGCGCAGGTAGGCGAAGTCCTCACCGACATTTCGTCGCGCCTGAACCTGCCCGTGCCCTATGCCGGCTCTTCGCAGCAGTACAACCTCACACCCTCCGAAGCCCACGAGTACAGCTTCAGCCCCACGGCCTACAGCGAGGCCTACGGCGTGATAGGAAAGATTCAGCCCTGGAGCGTGGTCTTCGCGCTGCTTTGCGCTTTTGCGGCGATGTTCTACTACATCATCGCCTACCGCGCCCTCCGCAAGGCTGTCGACAAGGGTTCCAAAGTTTCCGACCGTCTGGGTCTCCCACTCTAAACATTTCCAAGAATGGCACTTTCAGCTCAACATAAATTAGCTCTCAAAAAAGCGACGGCCCAGCAGTTAGTCACCTATATTAACGAAGGACGCTTCGACGAGGCCGACCTGCGCGACCTCGCCAAGAACGAGGCGTCGTTCGCGGATAAACTCGCCGAAGCCTACAATCTGCTCGACCAGATGCCCAGTCCGCAGGAGCAGAAGGATTTCGACGCTCTCGGCCGGGCCATGGCATCCGACATCGACAATCCCGAGACCGCAAAGGCCCTCGACGACTACCTCAGAACCTGGAGCAGCCGCGCCAATGCCGCTGAGCATGTGGCTCAGGCCCAGGAG
>JAIDUY010000443.1 GCA_029059965.1 Muribaculaceae bacterium | reverse complement strand
CAACACAATGCATATCACCGCACCGGCGAAGTTTATGGCCACGCCGAGGTACTCGGTGAGCGAGGGGCGCCGCTTCTGAAATATGACACCGATGAGGATGACGAACATCGGCGGCAGGGTCATGATGATGGATACGTCGATGGGGTTGGCATAGCGCAGCGAGGTGACAAACAGGGAGATGAAGGCAAAGAGACCAATAGCTCCGCCGAGAATGAGTTTTGTCCAGTCGCCGCGGGCAATGCGCTCGCACCTTATGAACAACGATACAATCCAGAAAAGGACGCAGCCGCCGACAAGCCGCACGGCGGCAATGGAATCGGCAGTCATCCAGTCGGGAATCAATGCCTTGGTTGCCGAGACGTTGATGCCCCAGAAGATGGATGCCAGCAGGATGCAGGCGTTGCCGAGCATAAAACGCCCGGGCTTGTTGTCGGATTGAGGAGTCATGATATTTTATTTTCGTTGTTGTCGGTACGGTAGACATCGGTGCGGGCGGCGACGGCGAAACTGTTGCGCCGCACGAACATCACTATGAGTACCGCAACGAGTACGAATCCGCTGAAGATGAACGAGAAATCAGGGTTGGCGTGAACGTGGAGCAGCTTGCGCGCGCCCTCGACGATGAATGGCACGGACGAGATGCCGACGTAGTTGCAGGTCAGAAGATAGGAGAAATAGGCTGTCGACTTTTCATTGCTTGGCGCGATGTAGGAAGTCTTGTCGTAGAGCAGTGGCTGGACAATGCCGTAGCCAAGACCGAGAAGGAGGATTCCGGCCACATAAGTCCAGTAGACATGGAGACAGCCGATTATGAACAGGCCGGCGATACAGAGAATGAAGCCCGTATGCATGGTGTAACGCCCCAGGGCGTGTATGAAGCGCGACAGGAAGAAGCCGGCCAAGGTGGCTCCGGCGTAGAACATGGCCGTGGTGACGCCGACAGCTCCCGACCCCAGGCCGTAGTGCCCCATGGCGAAGGGCAGATAGTAGCTGATGGTCATGGCTCCGTAGGTGATCATGAAATAGATGCCCATTACGGCACACATGAGAACCAGCGACTTACGGCCGCTGAAATGGAAGCCTTCGGCAGGAGCGGGCAGTCCTGCCGCCGTCGCCGTCATGGCCGTTCCCTTGCGGTGCGAGGCTATGAAGCCTGTCCTCATGAACGGAATGAGGCACAGCGGGATGAGGGGCACGAGGTAGACGATGAACGACATATGCCAGTTGATGGCGGCGGCCCATCCGGCGAAAAGCGTGGCGAAGATGACCGAGAAGTTCGACAGACCCGACTTCATGCCCAGCTGGCG
>JAIDUY010000442.1 GCA_029059965.1 Muribaculaceae bacterium | reverse complement strand
CGCGTCATGGACCGCATACGCGCCAAGTACCCCGACGTCACCATCCAGGCCTGCGCCAGCGGCGGCGGTCGCGCCAACTACGGCATCCTGCCCTGGTTCGACGAGATTTGGGTCAGCGACAACACCGACGCCCTCCAGCGCGTCTACATGCAGTGGGGCACAAGCCACTTCTTCCCCGCCCTGGTAATGGCTTCGCACATCAGCGCCGCACCCAACCATCAGACCTTCCGCACCATCCCCCTCAAGTACAGCATCGACTTGGCCATGAGCGGTCGACTCGGCATGGAAATACATCCCGCCAACATGACCCCCGACGAGGTCGAACTCTGCCGCCGTGCCATAGCCGACTACAAGACCATCCGCCCCGTCGTGCAGCAGGGCGACATCTTCCGCCTCCTCTCGCCCTACGACGGCCTCGGCGCCGCCTCGCTCATGTACGTCGCACCCGACCGCGGCAGCGCCGTGTTCTACTGGTGGAAGACCGAGTCCTTCGTCAACCAGCACACTCCGCGCGTGGCCATGGCCGGTCTCGACCCCGACCGCACATACACCGTGCGCGAGCTCAACCGCATCGACAACGCCCCTCTGCCCTTCGAGGGACGCAGCTTCAGCGGACGCTACCTCATGTCCAACGGGCTCGAACTCCCCCTGACTCACGACGTCGACTACCACAAGCGCAACGACTGGGCCTCACGAGTGCTGTATCTTACCGCCGAGTGACGGCGGGAACAGATGATTTGAACGATTAAAATGTGATTGATTAGCATGCCCCGGGCGCGAGCCCGGGGCTTCTTTATTCCCCTGATTTTGCGGGGCTATGAGATGCGCGCGGCAGGCTGGATCCGGTCAGCAGTCCTGCGAATACAGGTCAAGTTGCGCAAGCGCATAGGTATATGCACCGATGGATATAGCCTTGGATGCGCCGAGGCGCGAAATTGCGATGCCGGTGCGTTTCATCGGGTCGTAGGTCACGCAGCGGTCCGAGCCGTAGACCTTGAGGCTGCGGGCATCGCCGAGGGCGAAACGACCCAGCTGAGACTCGTCGTCAAGATCGAATACCTCCATCTGAACGCGGTTGACGTCCTCGCCTGTCAGGGTGTGCACCTTGGAGCGCAGAGTCTTCAGGAGCTCGGGCATGAAATGGCGGGCCGCGCCCGTGAGACCGCCGCCCACGACGATGAGGGAGTCGGTCAGGGCGAGTGCGGTGGCCATGGCGTCGCCGGCGGCGGCACCGAAGAGCCGGAAGCTCTCGCGAGCGGCCTCGGCATCGCCTTCGAGGTGTCCGTCGGCGATTTCGCAGATGTCCTTGGGCGTCAGGCCTTCGGGAGCATCGGGCACAAGCCTGCGGTACTCGCGGATGATGGCGCGTATGGCCACGTATTCCTCGGCCATGACGGTATTATCGCGCGACGAGGGAATACAGAAAGTCTCCACGCAGGAGTTGTTGCCAAGGTTGAGACGCCCGCCGATAACCTCGCCGATTCCGAAGCCTGTTCCGAAAGTATAGCCCAGGAGGTTGCCGTAGCGGCGCTTGCCGCCGAGCTCGGCCACCTTACGGTTGATTTCGGGGAGAAGGCCGGCGGTAGCCTCACCGAAAGCGAAGAGGTCGCCGTCGTTGTTGATGAAGACGGGAACGCCGAACTTATCCTCAAGGAAAGGACCCAGAGCCACACCCTCGCGAAAGGCGGGGAAGTTGGGGAGGAAACCGCCGACGATGCCCTCCTTATAGTTGGCGGGGCCGGGGAAGGCGAAGGAGATTGCGACGGGCTTCTCCTCGCAGAGGTCGAAGATGGTCGAGAATCCGTTCACGATAGCCTTCATGCAAAGGTCGAGCTTGTCGCCGCAGGAGGGGATTGTAATCGGACTCATTATGTATTCGCAGCCCCTCATGGCGCCGAAGACAAGATTTGTGCCTCCGGCGTCAAGTGTTGCCACGATTCGGTTGTCGTGTGTGTACATTCCGTATTTCTTCAAGAGCGAATCCATAAGGGATCATGTGTATTATATGCAAAGATATGCAGAAAAAACGTATCAGCAAAAGAAATCCATTCATGGCATACCTCTTTTCCATATCGACAAGACGAAGCGAGTTGATTTTTACGGTTCAAGCAGTTCTCGCCTCTCTGTGAAGTGTCAAAATTTATCTGAATGAAGGATAATAATGAATTTTTTTGCAGGTGCGCAGAATGGTTGCGCACAGGGGTGCATAACTTTGCAAAAACAAAAACTCACGAAGATGAAAAAGGACATGATATTCTTCTCGACCGACGGCCGGGTCCTGACGTCGACCTCCGCCAACCACATCGCAAATCTTGCAAAGGAGATGGTGCGTGGCATCGAGACTTCGCT
>JAIDUY010000441.1 GCA_029059965.1 Muribaculaceae bacterium | reverse complement strand
GACCCGGGCACGCTCAACCCCTACGAGCACGGCGAGTGCTACGTCACCGAAGACGGCCATGAGGCTGACCTCGACCTCGGCCACTACGAGCGTTTCACCAACGTGCGCACCTCGCGCGCAAACAACGTCACCACAGGCCGTATCTATCAGAGCGTAATCGACAAGGAGCGCCGCGGCGACTATCTGGGCAAGACAGTTCAGATTGTGCCTCATATCACCGACGAAATCAAGCGTCGCGTCAAGTTCCTCGGCACCACCGGCAACTATGACTTCATCATCACCGAAATCGGCGGCACAGTCGGCGACATCGAGTCGCTGCCCTTCCTCGAATCGGTGCGTCAGCTGCGCTGGGAACTCGGCCAGAACAGCCTCTGCATACATCTGACCTACGTACCCTACATAGCCGCAGCCAAGGAGCTCAAGACCAAGCCTACGCAGCACTCCGTCAAGGCGCTGCAGGAGGTGGGCATCCAGCCCGACATCCTGGTGCTTCGCACCGAGAAGGAGATTTCGCCCGATATGCGCCGCAAAATCGCCCTGTTCTGCAACGTGGCCCAGGATTCGGTGGTGCAGTCGAAGGACGTCAACTCCATCTACAAAGTTACCCTGATGATGCACGAGCAGCACCTCGACGAAATTGTGCTCCGCAAGACCGGCACCCCCTTCGAGGGCGAGCCCCACATGGACCGCTGGCTTGAATTCATCCACAAGATGGACAATGCCACCGAGACGGTCACCGTCGGCATCATCGGCAAGTATGTCGAACTTCAGGATGCCTACAAGAGCATCTCGGAGGCTCTGTTCCATGCCGCCACCTATGCCAGCCACAAGCTCAACCTGGTGTATATCCACAGCGAGAAGGTGACTGCCGAGAATGTCGGCGAGCGCCTTGCCGGCCTCGACGGCGTCATCATTGCTCCGGGCTTCGGCCAGCGCGGCATCGAGGGTAAGTTCCATGCCATACGCTGGTGCCGCGAGCACGACGTACCCACCTTCGGCATCTGCCTGGGCATGCAGTGCATGGTCATAGAGTTCGCCCGCGACGTCCTCGGCCTTGAAGAGTCTAATTCCACCGAAATGAATCCCCACACTCCCTACAAGGTCATCGACCTGATGGAGGAGCAGAAGAGCATATCGAATCTCGGCGGCACCATGCGCCTCGGCGCCTACGACTGCCGTCTCAAACCCGGCTCGCACGCCGCCGAAGCCTACGGCACCACCGACGTGCGCGAGCGTCACCGCCACCGCTTCGAGTTCAACAATGAGTACCGCGAGCGCTTCGAGGCCGCCGGCATGGACTGTGTGGGCGAGAATCCCAGCACGGGACTTGTGGAAGTCGTCGAGCTGCCCGAAAAGCGCTGGTTCGTCGGCACGCAGTACCATCCCGAGTACTCCAGCACCGTGCTTGCACCCAGTCCGCTGTTCGGCGCATTCGTGCGCGCAGCCATCGCCTACCACGACGAAAAGACCATGAACGAAAGCGCAGAGCGCTGACCACCTGCATTCATCGCATAAAGAAATGGATAAAAACAGTATTACCGGGCTTGTGCTGATCGGAGCCATCATGTTCGGCTTCTTCTGGCTGACCAAGCCCAGCAACACCAACACCACCAATGCCGCCTCCGACGCCGTCGTGAGCTCGGCTCCTGTCACGGCGACGGCCACCGGCGACGGTCTGCTGCCTTCGGACAGCCTGCGTCTTGTCGACGCCATCCTCCTTGCGGGCACTGCCGACAGTGCCGGAACCGTGAGCTACAACCACGGCAATCTCTCGCTCAGCGTATCGGCCGACCGCGCCCTCAGCGGCCATGTCATCGCCGCCGGCGACACTGCCGACATCGCCGAGGTGCTGGCCAACCGTACTTCCGCCGACAGCCGCGAGGCCGTCCGCGACTTCATCGGCAGCACCATGCGCTATCAGGGCCTGGCACGCTACCTCGGCGGCGACGCTACCGAGACCGTGCTCGAGAATGACCTTGTCAAGGTTACGCTCAGCTCCATGGGCGCCATGGTAAAGAGCGTTGAGCTCAAGAAGTACAAGACCGAGCTCGGCAGCGAACCCGCCGACATCGTGCTCTTCCACGGCAACACCGACAGCTACGGCTTCGAGTTCACCACCGCCGACCAGCGCATCGACACACGCAGCTTCAACTTCGAGACTGCCGCCGAGGGCGACAGCGCCGTGGTGATGACCATCCGTCCCGCCAACGGCGCCGCGTGGAGCGTCCGCTACGCTCTCGCCCCGGACGACTATGTGGTGCGCATGAGCGTCGTACAGTCGGGCATGGCCTCCTACCTGCCTGTCAATACCTCGTCGATGACCTTCGGCTGGCATCAGCAGATGGCCCGCAACGAGAAAGGCCGCACCTTCGAGGAACGCAACTCCGCCATATATTATAAATATGTGGGCGAGGGTCCCGACGACCTCAGCTGGTCCAAGAACGACAGCAAGGAGCTCAACGGCAAGGTGCGCTGGATTGCGTTCAAGAACCAGTTCTTCTCGAGCGTCATCGTGGCCCGCGAGCCTTTCAGCTCGGCCACCGTCAGCAGCACTGTCCTCAAGGACAGCCCCGCCTACCTCAAGGATATGACCATGAGCGCCTTGGTGCCCTACTCGGTCAACGACGGCACGGCTGCTGAATTCGACTTCTACTTCGGCCCCAACGACTACTCGCTGCTGAGCAGCCTCGACGACAAGCTCGACGTGGGCGAAGACCTGTCGCTGACACGCCTCATCCCCCTCGGCTGGGGTCTGTTCCGCTGGATAAACACCCTGATTATCATTCCGGTGTTCAACTTCCTGGGCAGCTTCATCGGCAACTACGGCATCATCATCCTGCTTCTGACCATCTTCATCAAGCTCATCATCTTCCCCTTCACTTTCAAGAGCTTCCAGAGCCAGGCCAAGATGCGCGTTCTCGCTCCCGAAATCGCCAAAATCAACGAGAAATATCCCGACCAGGCCGATGCCCTCAAGCGTCAGCAGGAGACGATGGCTCTCTACAGCCGCGCCGGCGCAAGCCCCTTCTCGGGCTGCCTGCCCATGCTGCTGCAGATGCCCGTGCTCATCGCCATGTTCTCCTTCTTCCCCTCGGCCATCGAGCTGCGCGGTCAGTCCTTCCTGTGGGCACATGACCTCTCGGCTCCCGACTCCATCCTGACTCTGCCCTTCACCATACCGTTCTACGGCAATCAGGTGAGTCTGTTCTGTCTGCTGATGACGGCGGTGAACATCATCTATATCCGCATCTCGATGAGCAGCCAGCCCGGCGGCGCATCCATGCCCGGCATGAAGATGATGCAGTACCTTATGCCTGTCATGTTCCTGTTCATGTTCAACGACTATGCATCGGGTCTGAGCTACTACTACTTCCTGTCGCTTCTGATTACCATCGTGCAGACCTGGGCTTTCCGCAAGTTCACCAACGAGGACAAGCTCCGCGCCGAAATGGCCGCCAACGCCAAGAAGCCCCGCAAGAAGAGCGGCTGGATGGCACGCCTCGAAGAGGCCTCCAAACAGGCTCAGGCAGCACAGCGCCAGCAGCAGCGCCGCCGCTGATTAGCCCAGCCTAACCCCATACAAAACGACCGGCCTTGCCCAGCATCGCCGGTCGCGTTTTTTTGTCGCGTATTTGTCATCATCGCGGGGTCGGGTGTTGGCCGTTTGCTGATTTTTGGCTAATTTTGTTGTTCAATCTAATCCTTAACGATTCAAGACTATGAAGGACGATGTCAATGGACTGAAACAGGGTACGGTCCTGCACGGCACCTGGACATATACCATCGACCGTGTGCTCGGCGCAGGCGGTTTCGGTATCACATATCTGGCCACCGGCAAGGGCAAGGCCGGAAATATCACCGTCACCCTGCCTTTCTGCATCAAGGAGCACTACCGCGGCGACCTCTGCGAGCGCGCCGACGACGGCACGACGGTGGTATGCCCCGGCACCGCCACATCACGCAGTCAGGTGGCCGACAGTCTGCGCGACTTCGTCGGCGAGGCACGGCGTCTGCTGCAGGTGGGCGCCGAACAGCCCAATATCGTCAAGGTGAACGAGATTATCGAGGCCAACGGCACGGCATACTATGCCATGGAGTTCCTGAACGGGCATACACTGGCCGACCTTATCATCGAGCGCTCCCGCAAGGGGCAGACGCTGACCGAGGCCGAAGTGGAGGCTCTGGTCTACCCCATCGTCAATGCAGCCGCCTACATCCACACAAAGAAGATGACGCATCTCGACATCAAGCCCGAGAACATCATGCTGCATCAGGACGACGAGGGGCACACGGTGCCCGTGCTCATAGATTTCGGCCTTAGCAAGCACTACAACGAGGACGGTTCGGCGACAAGCAAGGTCAACACTATGGGCTGTTCCGACGGCTACGCGCCTTCGGAACAATACCAGGGTATCACGACTTTCTCGCCCGCTGCCGATGTCTACGCCCTCGGTGCCACAATGCTC
>JAIDUY010000440.1 GCA_029059965.1 Muribaculaceae bacterium | reverse complement strand
ACACTGCCCTGCCCTCTTGTCCGTGCGGTAAGCAGAAAGCGCGAGCCCTGCACGTCGGGACGCACGCGGAGCGAGTCGAGCGTCACGGCACCGCGCGAGTCGATTCTGATTTCACCGAGTATTCCGTTCCATGCCGTCTGTGTAGATTCGGTACACTCGTGCGAGTTCTGTCTTACGGCGTCGGGGATGCTGTCGGCATTGTTGACTTCTATGCGCAGCGTATGAGTCCCCGCGCTGAGGCTGCCGAGCTCAAAGCGCTGCGGCACGGAGAGGCGATTGGCAGAGCCGATGCACACGCCGTCGACATAGACCGTCGAGGGGCGACAGCGTTCGAGCGTCAGCACCATTTCGGCTCCCCCATGTACCTGCGGAACTTCGAAAGTGCGTGAATAGACAGCCGTGCCCCCAAAAGTGTGACGGCGTGCAAGATTGGAAGTGTTGCGCGACGGCTCCGTGGCTGTGCCGAGGCCGCGGCTGTCGGTTGTGCCGGGAAGCACCATGCTGTGCGCCGAGCTGTCAGCGCCGAGTTTCACCGTCCATTCGCCCGCCAGATTGACGGCCGGACGCGCGGCAAAAACCATCCCGACTGCGAAAGCAGTCAGGATGGTCGACAGAACCATTCGTAAACCTATTTTAAATACCAAACTTTAAGATTTATTCATTGCGCCTGACCGTCGGTGCGGAAAGGAATAAGTGGCATTCCCATCATGTTGAACACCTTGCCGATGGCGAAATTCTTGAAATTATATCTTACGTTCTTTATCTCGCCTGCTTCGGGGCAACTAATCTCTATTGCGAGCGTATTGGGATTCTCGCGTGCGACAGCTGGCCGGAACACACCGTCGGCACCCGCAGCCTCGAAGCCTTCGAGCTCCTGATTCGGGGTGAAGCCGCCGGGAGCACCGTCGAAAGTCAGCACGGCATTGCTGCCGTCGACAGTCATTTCCTTGAAGCGGGGATATTCGTCGGGCACGCCTGCGACGCCATAGGTGCGTGCGGCGGCCATGAAAGCCAGACGCTCGCCGATTTCACGCTTCTTGCGGGCGTGGATGTCCTTGACCTCGTAGGGATAGACAAGGTCGGAGGTGCACACGATGCCGCTGTTGGGGGTGATTTCGGCCGCCTTGTGCTGACACTCGCGGAAGAGCGCGGCCTCGTCGCCATCGGGATTGCCGTACTCCCAGCCGGGGATTTCGACGAAGTAGAAAGGCAGCTCGCCGAGATTCCACTTGTGGCGCCACTCGGCCACCATGTCGCGCTGATGGGCGGGATAGGTGCCGTGACGGCCGACGTTCGACTCGCCCTGATTCCAGAGGAAGCCGCGCACGTTGTAGCCTATGAGCGGGTGGAGCATGGCGTTGTACATCACATTGATGCGCTCCCACTCGCTGATGTCGGGATTGGCGGCCTCGGCGTCGACATCCCATTCGGGATACTGTGCAAGCTGCTCGCGCGACTGCCAGCCCTCGACCTTGCTGCCGCCATAGGCGCAGGAGATGATGCCCACGGGCACATCGAGGA
>JAIDUY010000044.1 GCA_029059965.1 Muribaculaceae bacterium | reverse complement strand
GGTTAATCTTCGAGCAGCAGGAAAAGTTAGAGATGCTTGAGAATAATATCCGAGAACAATACCGAAATCTTGAAACCGCAAGGCAGGCGCTCCGACAAGTACAACAAGACTTGGAAAGCCTGCGACACCCGGCAGCCGACAATAGCCAAGCCCACCGCCAGTCACGCGAAAATCTCCGTTATTCGGTTCCGCACAATCTTGACCTTGCGGTTCGGCGCAACGGACGTACTCTCTATTTCCAGACCGCAGGCCAATATGTCAGGGAACAAGGCGATACCAAGCTCGGAGTGGTGATAATTAATGATGGAGTCCGCTTCATCCTCGCCCTCGACGACCTTGGCGATGGCGAATATTTCAATTGGGATGCAGCCATGAACCGCTTCGGTCGGCAACTGCCCACTCGCTCGCAGGCCGAGGCTTGGGCTTCGCAGAACAGCAGAGTGATTACGGCAATAGAATCGTACGGCGGCTCTCTTTCCGCACAACGCCACTACTGGACCAAAACCGAATGTGATTCGACCAGAAGCTACTTTCTTAACACAAGAGAGAGACGTGTCTCAGAAATGGATAAAACCTACACTTTGCGCGTCCGTGCCGTATATCCGCTTCGCTGACGCGACAATCACAAAAATGTAAATTCAGACAAACATACGACATGAAACTATTCAACACTAATCCAAAACCGAACTCGGGCATAATCGCCGTTCTTCTGTTCGCCATTCTGACGGCAGTGTCCGTTCTGCCTTCAAACGCCCAAAGTCAGATGACAGACCTTGCCGTTTCCCGCGCCAAGAACTTCGTGGTCGCAATGACCAACGGAGATGTCAGCAACATGAAACGCCTGTCGACCCCGGGGTTCTATCGTGAAAACTTCCCTTACAGCGACGAAGAAGTCCGCAGTCGTCTACTCCGGGTTCCCGCTGAAAAACGGCAAAAACTAAGAAATCAGATTCAGAACAGCACTGAATCCGTGGAAATGGATTATGGCAACAATACGATGACAATACGCCTCCGCAGCACGGAGACAAACAAGACCATGACATTCTTCATGGTGGACGAGCGCAATAACAACGACTGGAAAATATCCGACTACTACTATTGAATTCTCAACTCCTGACCAATAATCAGGACGGGAAACAAAACAGAAACAGCGGCATCCGCGGGAGTTCCGGGGGTGCCGCTGCTTATGTATGCGGGTCCGTCATTCGGGTTTGGAGCCCGGCTGCGCTGGCTTCTGCGGTGCGGAGGCCGGGGCGGCCTTGAAGAATGGATAGGGGATGCCGAAGACTCCGTTGATGTCCTTGCCGGGGCTGAGGTAGCCGTCGACGACGGTATCGCGGCCCGATGGATTCTCGAAGGTGTAGAGCCCGAAGAAACGCAGCATGGCGGCAAGGTGCTCGAAGATGGTGTCCTGAATGGCCTCGTAGGGGAACCACTTGGACGTCGCCGAGAAGCAGTACACCTGGAAGGGTATGCCCGCCGGGGTCTGTGCGAGGGTCGACACAAAGCAGTCGCTGTCGTGGGCTATGAGCGGATTGGCGTCGAGCCACATCTTCATGTATGCCCTGAAGAGGCCGAGATTGGTATCGATGGTGCCGTCGACCAGGCCCTCGGGATTGTCGACATCGGCGGTCTTGCCGGCATCGCGCTGTTCGATTTTCTTGCTTATGTAGGCGTCCATCATCGGCACCTTGCGTATGCTTTCGAGCATCTCGGGTGTGGCGGGCAGGATGCTGTCGGCATCAATCATATAGCTGCGGCAGATGCGGCGGGTGTCGCTGCGCTGCATGGAGCGATAGCTGGTGAAGCCGCTGCTTATCAGGCTGTAGGGCGGCAAGGTGGTGGTGGTCTTGTCCCAGTTCAGCACCTTGACGGCCGTGAGCGACACTTCCTCGACGGTGCCGTTGGCGTCGGAGCCGTCGACCTTTATCCAGTCGCCCACATGCAGGCTGTCGTTCTGCGACAGCTGCACGCCGGCCACCACGCCGAGAATACTGTCCTTGAACACCAGCATCAGCACTGCCGCGAAGGCGCCGAGGCCGGCAAGCAACGAGGCGGGCGACTTATCGAGTATGATGGCCACCGACACTATTGCGGCGATAATCCACACCACACCCTTGACGAGCTGGGCGAGGCCGTTGAGGGGCAGCTTGCGCTTGTTGGCGCGGGCATTGATGTACTTCCACAGCGCGTTCAGGAATGCCGACAGCGCAATCGCCACGACAAACACCATGTAGATGAACGTTATTTTCGACAGCGTCACCGACAGGCTGTTGTGGCTCGACAGAGTGAACTGAATGAGAATCAGAAACACTATAGGCGTGATTATGCGGCATATCTTGTGGAAAAAGCTCTCGGCGGTGAGATAGCCGTAGAAGTCGTTGTTCCACCTCTTGGCTATGGCCTGCACAATGCGCAGCACAATCCACTCCACTATATAGCCGGCGATGACAGCCACGCAGAGCACAACCGCCGCATAGAGGAAGGTCACCATCGTGGTGTTGTTGTCGAGATTGAAAACCCCGAGAATCCAGTCCACGATATTCATGATGAAGCGGGCGATAGTATAGGACAGGCCGTCGCTGTCGCCGATGAAGTGGGTCAGGTCGATGGGGCGCGTGCCGGGCGCGGCCGCAAGTAGTATGGAAAGCTGCATAGCCATGATGAATTACAAATCTGTTTATATATAGAATACAATCCGCGGCCGTGTTGTGTTCGGTCGCGGATTGAATTAAAAGGTCAGGCAGCTTTCCGGGCCAACTATTCGCCGGCCGGCTCGAGGCGCACGGTGAAGTGGCGCATCAGCGGAGCCTCCCATGCTATGCGGTAGCCGTGGGTGATGCTCTCGCGGCGGTCGTAGACGTTCTTGAGCGCCACTGCCACGACGTCCATGTGGTTGTCGGTATAGGTGCGGCGCGGAATGGCCAGACGAAGCAGATCGAGGCCGTTGAAACGGTTCTCGCGCGTCACGGGATCGCGGTCGGCGAGAATATAGCCGATTTCACAGCCGCGTATGCCTGCCTCGCGGTAGAGCTCCACGGTCAGAGTCTGGGCGGGAAATTCTTCGCGGGGAACGCGGGTCAGAATCAGGCTCGCGTCCACGAAGATGGCATGGCCGCCCGCGGGGCGCTGGTAGGGGATGCCGAATTCGTCGAGGCGGGAGGCAAGGTACTGCACCTGGTGAATGCGCGTGTGCAGGTTGTCGAACTCCGTATTTTCATCCAGACCCACGGCAAGGGCCTCCATATCGCGGCCGTTCATGCCGCCATAGGTCAGATAGCCCTCGAAGGGCACCGAGAAGCGGCGGGCGCCCTCGGCCCAGTCCTCGGGGCGGGTAGCGATGAAGCCGCCCATGTTGCCGATGGCATCCTTTTTGGCCGACATGGTCATGCCGTCGGCGAGGCTGAACATCTCGCGCACGATTTCCTTGATGCTGCGGTCGGCGTAGCCCTCCTCGCGCATCTTGATGAAGTAGGCGTTCTCGGCGAAGCGAGCCGAGTCGAAGAGCACGCGCAGGCCGTGACGGTCGGCCAGCTCGCGCACGGCGCGCAGATTGGCCATCGACACAGGCTGTCCGCCGGCGGTATTGTTGGTAATCGTGACGATGATGAACGGCACACGTCCCTCGTTCTCCGACACGACCTTCTCGAGAAGCTCTATATCGACATTACCCTTGAAGGGATGCTCCAGCTGGGTGTGGCGCGATTCGGCGATGGTGCAGTCCAGCGCGGCAGCCTTGCGGGT
>JAIDUY010000439.1 GCA_029059965.1 Muribaculaceae bacterium | reverse complement strand
CAAGAACGGCACCGCTCCCTACAGCACCCGCACCCTGTCCGGCCGCATCGAGTTCCAGCCCCAGCCCGTCGTCATCGACGAGGCCACCCTGCGCACCATCGCCGAATCGACCGGCGGACGCTACTTCCGCGCCACCGACAACCGCGTGCTGTCGCAGGTATTCCAGGAAATCGACGCCCTCGAGAAAACCCAGATGGACGTGCGCAACTTCTCGCACACCGAGGACAACTATATGATATGGGCATGGCTCGCCCTGCTGTTCTTCGGCATCGAGGTCGTGCTCCGCTACACCGTCCTTCGCTCCATCCCCTGACACAGCCTAAAGCACCCGAATAACGCATATGTTCAACTTCGCATATCCCCTCCACTTATATCTGCTGGCACTGGTGCCGGTGCTCATACTGCTGTTCCTGGCGGCAAGGGCATCGCGGCGGGCCAAGCTGAAGCGCTTCGGCCGTCCGGAGATTGTCGAAAAGATGATGCCCGACGCCTCGCGCTATACCCCGGCGGTGCGCATAGCCCTGCAGGCCATAGCCATCGCGGCTCTGGTAATCGTCGTGGCGCGTCCGCGCACCGAGGGTACCGTCAAGACAGAAACCGCCGCCGGCATCGAGATAGTCGTGGCCTTCGACCTCTCGAACTCCATGCTTGCCTCGTCGACCGACCGCGCCGACGGCGTCAGCCGTCTGGACAGGGCCAAGCTGCTGCTCGAACGCCTCATCGACCGCCTTGACAACGACAAGGTCGGATTGGTAATCTTCGCCGGAAGCTCCAAGGTCCAGCTCCCCGTGACCTCCGACTTCTACACCGCCAAGATGTACCTCAACGACCTCACTCCGGAAATGATGGGCTATCAGGGCACCGACATCGCAGCAGCCATCCGTATGTCGATGAACTGCTTCTCGGGCGTGGAGGACATGCACAGAGCCATCATCCTCATAACCGACTCCGAGGACCATGAAGGAGCTGCCGTCGAGGCCGCCCGCCTCGCCGCCGAAAACGGCATACAGGTCGACGTCATCGGCCTCGGCACTCCCTCGGGAGCACTCGTTCCCGGCATCACCGACGGCAACGGCCAGCCCGTCCGCTCGGCACTCAACGAAGACCTCGCACGCCAGATAGCCGAAGCCGGCCACGGCGTCTACGTCAACGGAGCCTCGTCCGGAGCGCTCTCGGCACTCACCGACCAGCTCGACACCCTCGCAAAGAGCGAGTTCGACACCGTCGTCTACAGCGCCGCCTCCGAGCAGTTCCCCACTTTCGCAGCCATAGCGCTCATCTTCCTGATTATCGACATCTTTGTCGTAGACCGCAAAATCAGCTGGCTGCGCGGAATCGAATTCTTCAACAACCGTAACCGCACTGCCGCGGCAAAAGCAAAAAAGAGCAAATGAAAGTCCTCACGATAGCAATACTCTTGGCTGCCGCCTCGCTTCCCGCAGGGGCACAGGGGCTTGCCGCTCCCGACGACCCATCGCAGGCTCCCGCCGCCGCACCCGCAGCCACTGCCGACAGCACCGCCGCTCCCGCACGGAGCGCCGACAGCCCGCTCCACAACTCCGTGCGCGAATCATGGCGCGCCGAGCGCAACTTCATCCGCGAAGGCAACTCCC
>JAIDUY010000438.1 GCA_029059965.1 Muribaculaceae bacterium | reverse complement strand
AATTCGCCTTATGTCAGTCTCGGTGCTGGTGGCCTATCTGATTTCGATGTACTATATGGTCGTGGCGGGATGGACTCTCGAATATCTTGTCGAGTCTGTCGCCGGCGGCCTCTACGACGGAACCACACCGGCTTCGGGCAAGGCGGTCTTTGTGGAGCGGATGGAGGAATACATTTGCACCGACGTCAAGCCTGCGATATACACTGTCGTCCTGGTTTTCATCAATATACTTGTGCTGCTCGGCGGCGTTCAGAAAGGTATAGAGCGCATGAGCAACATCATGATGCCGGTACTGTTCGTGATTCTGCTGGCCATGCTGTGCATCACCCTGAGCCTGCCCGACGCCGGCAGGGGTGTGAGCTACTTCCTCGACCCTGATTTCTCGAAGATTGACGCCCGTGTGGTCATCAACGCCCTGGGACAGGCCCTGTTCAGCCTCAGCATAGGCATGGGCATACTGGTGACATATGCTTCCTACTATCCCGCGGGGACGCGCCTGGGCAAGACCGCCGTAACCGTGTCGCTGCTCAGCGTGATGGTGGCCGTGCTGATGGGACTCATCATTTTCCCTGCCGTCATGAGCTTCGGACTCGACGGCGAGACCCTCGAGGGCGCGACGCTCGTCTTCGTGACCCTTCCCGAGGTCTTTGCCCGCCTGCCGCTGCCTCAGCTCTGGTCGGCACTGTTCTTCCTGCTGCTTTTCGTGGCGGCGCTGACCTCGACGGTGTCCATCTGCGAGGTTCCCATTGCCATGCTCCAGGACCGCGCCCGCATGAGCCGCCGCGCCGCCGTGCTGACGGTGATGCTTCCGCTGGTGCTTCTCAGCACCCTCTGCTCGCTCTCTTTCGGCTCGCTTGCCGATTTCAAGATTTTAGGGATGACAATCTTCGACTTCCTCGACTCATTCACCACCGACATACTGCTGCCGACGGTGGCGTTCAGCCTGTGCGTCTACATGGGCTGGTTCGCCCCCAAGGGCTTGCTTAAGAGCGAGCTGAGCAACAACGGTACCCTTCGGGGCCGCATGACGCCCGTCGTGCTGTGGCTCATCCGCGTCTTCGCTCCCCTGGCCGTGCTGCTCATAGTCATCTTCAACTATATATAGTATGTCCCGGCAATCCTACCACGCCTCGGCGCTGCGCACCATGGCCTTCGTACTCCTTTTTCTGGCCTGCGTGAGCCTCGTCGCCCTGCTGATGCGCTGTAGCCACGATGCCGACATCGTGTCGACGCGCGATGCCGAAGAACTATTCGACCACACTCCTCCCGCAGTAGCCTCCGCCGACAGCACGGCCTCCGACAGCGCCGCTACGGCACCGCACCGACGCCGCAAGGCCGACGCCCGCCGCGACAGCGGCTCCCGCGGGCCGAAGCGCCCTCCCCGCAGTTTTCTCGACGAGGTAGTGCCCGGCTCGATGTGACTTTACGCAAAATAAATTTGCACGGATAATCATAAAGTAGTAACTTTGCACCGCAAAACAGAGGCCGCAATAGCTCAGTTGGTAGAGCATTTCATTCGTAACGAAAAGGTCGTGGGTTCGAGTCCCACTCGCGGCTCTTACAAAATCCCGGTAATTCCGGCCCCCGGCGGGGCAGAAATACCGGGATTTTTAATTACCTTTGCGGAACGTATCGTTACCATATTCAGCGACAATGACAAAGTGGCTCCGCTACATATATTATAATGTACTCTCGGCCGTGCTTCTGTGTGCGGCAGGCTGTGGCGGCTCGCCGTCCGACCGACTCGATGCGGCCCTCGGCCTGATGCAGAAGCGCCCCGACAGCGCCTATGCCATCGTGCGCGGAATAGACTACAACAGCCTTGATGAGGATTCGCTGAAAGCCAAGTATATACTTGCCAGAGCGTGGGCCAATGTCCGCGTAGGGCGCTCGCTTGTTACGGACACGCTGCTCGACGATGTCGCCCAATACTATATCTCGGCAGGTGATACGTCCCGATGGGTCACCGCCTCCTGGCTGCTCTCGGGCTACGACTTCGGGCGCGGAGACACCGGGTCGGCCATACGCCGCCTTGAGGATATGCTGCCGCGTATTCAAAGCCCCGAACTGCTGTGGGACACTCACATACATCTTCTCGAAGTGGCTGTTAACAGCGATGACAGCGACAGGGTCGGTGCTTATGCCGACTGGCTTCTGACTCATACTAATGTCCCGGAACAGATATTGCGCTTCGCCGTGGCCAAGGCTGCAGCCCGCTATATGCAGGGCGATTCCGAAGGAGCTTTAGCATTTCTCGACAGTGTCATAGCCACAGGAGTAAGCGACAGAGCGGCGCCGGAAACGTCGGGCGAGTTCTTCTGCGAGTATGCCGAGATTCTCGATGCCGCGGGGCATTCGCGCGCGGCCATTGCCGTGCTCGACAGTCTCGACCGCCATGGCGCGCCTGTCTCGGATGTCGAGAGGCTAAGCCGCAGGTTCGCCCGCGCGCAGTTCTATGCCAATTCGGGCAACAGCGCGCGTGCTTTGTCGCTGCTGGACAGCATCAACCACGAAAGTACACGCTCAGTATTCGAGGTCTATGCCTCAATCGCCATGCTCAAGGCCGCCTTGCAGTACAGGGAGACGGGACACTTTCCCGCCGAGATGATGCACCGTGTCACCAAAAACATGCACCGTAACTATCGCTTCGCGCAGTTCGACAGCACTACGGCAATGGAATCGGTGATGGAGCTCAATGAGGACAATCTGGAACTCAAGCTGCAGCGCCAGCGTCTGTGGCTGCTCGTCGCGGGCATATCCATCCTGCTGATAGTGTGCGGCGTGATTGTCTGTTTCGTGCTGAGCCGCCGCAAGCGCAGGCTCGTGGAGGCCGAGGAGCGTGCCGAGACCCTCGAACGGATGCTCCGTGAAGCCGGCAATGCCGACGACGGCAATAGCGCCGTAGCTGACAGCGACAGGCTCCGTGCGGCTTTGCTCAGGCAGCTCGGCATCTTCAAGACCTTTGCCGGAACGCCGACCCCGCAGAGCCGCGAGGCCCTACGGAAGATTTCAGCCGTCGGCAACGGTGGTGCCTCTATTGAGCAGCTGGTCGACTGGCCGGAATTCTACTCAATGATCGACAGCCTCTACGACGGCTTCCACGCAAAGCTCGTTGACCGTTATCCGGACACCTTCAACGACAAGGAGCAGCAGATAATAGTGCTTCTCAAGGCCGGCTTCTCGACCAAGGAAATCGGAGTGCTCACCGAGCAGTCGTCGGCCACTATCTACACCCGCAAGTCCGTCATCCGCCGCAAGACCGAAACCCCGGAAAACGGCGACATCATCGCCACTCTGGAGTCCCGCTGACAGGGCGTTTGGAGGGTATTTGGACGGGCGTAGTGCCCATTTAGATTTTTAGGAACAATCAGTGCTGACAGTCAGGGTGTTGCATCTTGGCTATTGAGACTATTTATATGCCCGTTAAGTAGGCTTAAGACGCTTTGTGACCCTAACTTTGCAGTGTCGGAATCAAGGGTCCCGACTCTGTAAAACGTACACTGAAAAATGAAAGACATGAAATTCGTAATGACACTCGCATTCGCCCTTGCCGCCGTGCTGACGGCGTCGGCGCAGAACAGCAACAATGAAACCGACAGCGTGAGCTATACCCTCGGCGAAATCGTGGTGAGGGCCAATCCGCGCGTGACTTCGCTCAAGGGCGACGCTCTCCTGACCCGCGTGGCCGGTACGCAGCTCGAACACGCCGGCACGGCCAACGACGTGCTCAAACAGGTGCCGATGGTTCTCGGCTCGGACGGCAGTTTCGAAGTGTTCGGCAAGGGAAGTCCCGCAATTTACGTCAACGGACGCCTGCTGCACGACGCCTCCGAGCTGGCGCAGATAAGTTCGGAAAACATCAGGAACGTCGAGCTCATCACCAATCCCGGGTCCGGGTACTGATAATGACTGTTAATCGCTTGATTTTCAGTCATTATTTTTGTTTGGAGGTGTACTAAAAGTGTACTAATCGGCAAAATAAAGGCAAACCGATAGTGTTGATTTAGCGATTTTTAAGGTCTATTAGTTTTATTTAATTCTATTTGTTTGCCTAAAATTCTTTTACAAGGCACTTTCCGTCACAAATAAAATCCGTATATTTGCACTTGATGAGATATATCTTGTCACGACATTTTGGAAAATAAGAAGCATTATGCTTATCTTGAACTTGAAAACGTGATTGCCCTAATATGCTTATTGTCAAAATGAACGAATATGCAGATGAAACTGAGAGGAGTAGAGGTGTCTTGATTGACATGGAATGTAAACAAGATGCCAAAATAACTCTTTCAGCAACGCAATACCCCACAAACACGCCCATATTCAACTGACAACCAGATTATTACAATACACAAAACTACTAATATATAATTATGAAATACTATATAATTTTACTGAGCATAATATCCATATGCTATGGTGTGGTGTCTGCTAAAACTTCAATAAGTGTCGTTGACAAAAACGACAACTCTCCATTAGCAGGGGCAACTGTGATAGACAAATACGGTATTATAATAGGCATAACAGATGATGACGGATGTATTTCTGTAGACAATCAAGGAGATATGCAAATCACAATCCGTTATATGGGATATAAACCTGTAACAATCTCACCTACAGATACTATTAAACTTAGTCCTGCGACATACGAATTGAGCGAAGTAATTATTCAGCCAATAGAACGTCCAATAAAACGAATTTTGTGTTTTGCTCGTGAATATAGCAGTGGAATCGCGGGGTCAGACACCATGCAATATTACTGTGAGTATATGGCAGAAGCATTTGTTGCTGATGGTAAGGTCAAAGGTTATAAAAGTTTTGATGCAAGACCAACCGCAAAGGGTTATAAGCGATATGCACGTATTTCTAAAAATGGCAATGATAGTATCTTTATTCCTAAATATGATGATGATATTGCTGAACTTTCGTGGTATGATTTTATGGCGTTTGTTCCGACGGATAAAATAGTCTATCCAGAGGCAATTAAAGCTGGCGAAGAAACTGATACAATTTATGGTAAATATGGGCCTCAATTCGTATTTAAAAGAAAAAATAATATCTTTACAAAGACAGCCGATGTATTGAGTAATCACAAAAACCGAAAATGGTCTCCCTTTATATTTAAGCTTATTGGAATGACTGTTGACATTGATAATGGAACTTGGAATTTGACTTTCGCAGACAATGGCTCTAATTCTGTTGGAATTCAGGATTTTATAAGCGGGACTTACAATATACATCTTGTTGGTAAAGGAAAATGGATTAAAAAGATTTTCAATACTACCCATCCAATAGACATGAACTCCTACTTGGAATTATATCCCGTAGATCTAACTAATTGCACTATTGATGAATATAAAGAGTTCCAAAAAGATTACGGTCGGTTGTCATTCCAATACCCAAAAGATTTACAACCCATATCTCCTGCTGTATCAAGACTTGTTAAAGCAATTGAAGATAAGTACCTAATTGAAAATTAGATGAAAGCCGCCGAGTTTAGTCGGCGGCTTTTTTTAACGGCGCATTCCTCGGCTTATGGTTTGTTTCAGTGATTGCCACAGGTCTTTGAACCACTGAAAAATATTCTTGCCGTTAATATACAGACGGAATTGGTTGCCGTCCTTCGGGTCGGGCTTGATTTGAACTTCAGTGCCTCCAACATC
>JAIDUY010000437.1 GCA_029059965.1 Muribaculaceae bacterium | reverse complement strand
GATGAAGGAGAAGAAGGACCGTGTCGACGACGCCCTCAGCGCAACCCGCGCAGCCATCGCCGAAGGCATCGTTCCCGGCGGCGGCGTGGCATATATCCGCTGTCTTGACGCCCTCAAGGGCCTCAAGGGCGACAACGACGACGAGCAGACCGGCATCGCTATCGTAGAGCGCGCCATCGAGGAGCCCCTCCGTCAGATTGCCGCCAACGCCGGCGTCGAAGGCGCAGTCGTTGTGCAGAAAGTACGCGACGGCAAGGGCGACTTCGGCTACAACGCCCGCACCGACACATACGAAAACCTCCTTGCCGCAGGCGTAATCGACCCTGCCAAGGTTGCCCGTGTGGCTCTTGAGAACGCCGCTTCCATCGCCGGCATGTTCCTGACCACCGAATGCGTCATCGCCGACAAGAAGGAAGACAATCCCGCCCCCGCAGCCCCCGCAATGGGCGGCATGGGCGGCATGATGTAAACCACCGCATATAAACGTAAAAAGAAGGCGCTGTCCGGTTCCCGCGGACGCGCCTTCTTTTTTTGCGTTTTGCCCTGGCTGGCTGGCGGTTCAGACTCCGAGGACTATGGCCGGGTCGATGTTGAGTTCTTTGGATATGCGGCGGCCGACTTTCAGGGTGTGCTCGCTCTTCCCGGACAGATAGTCGCAGATGCGCGACGGGCTGACACCTAACTTCTTTGCAAGTGCCGCCTGCGACAGCCCGAGCTCGTACATACGGAGCTTGAGTACATCGATAAGTGATGGCTCGCCCACGGCGTAGTGCTCTTCTGAATAATCTGCCACAAGATTGGAAAGAAGAACAAGTTCTATATAATTGGGGTCGGTTTCCGGCGTATCTTCGTTGATAAGAGGAAGCAGTTTTTCAACTCTTTCGACGGCCCATTCATATTGTGCTTCATTTTCAATTTTAGTCATTGTCGTAATTTTTTGACTAAAAAATTAGTTGAGAACTTGCATATTTAATTTTTTAGTTATAGCTTTGCGGCGAACTAATAAATTAGTTGAATATAGATACAGCAATGAAAGCAGGAAGAAAACGCCAGGTACTCACCGAAAAGGAGACCGAGATAATGCAGATGCTCTGGAGCCGCGGACCGCTGTTTGTGCGCGAGATGCTCGAGCTCTATCCCGACCCGCGTCCTCATTTCAGCACCGTCAGCACCACCGTCCGCATACTCGAGGACAAGGGATTCGTAGGGCACGAGGTTGTCGGCGGCTCGCACCGCTACATGGCTCTGCGCGGCAAGGACGAGTTCCGCTCGCGCTCGCTGGCGGATGTGATACGCAGCTACTTCGACAACTCGTACACCTCGGTGGTGTCGGCGCTGGTCGAGGAGGAGAAAATATCTGTCGACGAGCTCCGTGAGATTATAGAGCTTGTCGAATCGAAGAACAAGGAAAACAGCAAGGATTGACTATGGGCGCTCTCTTCTCATTCACGATTTCGTCAGGAGTACTTCTGCTCGGACTGTGGCTGGCCTACAGATGGTTCATGGCCGGTGAAAAGATGTACGACTTCAACCGCGCGGTGCTTCTGTGCATCTATGCCGTGTCGTTCGTCGCGCTGCCTCTGTGGCATGTGCTTTCGGAGGCGCATGGTCCCGGCGCCGTTGCCGGTGCCGTTGTTGCCGGCGCCCTGCAGCCCGCGGGCATGGAGATGGCCGGCAGCGCCGGCGACGTGTTGTGGCGCGTGCTGCTGTGGGTCTATGTCATCGGTGCCTCCGCCGTCGTCGCCGCGACTGCGGCTTCCTGCCTGAGGCTGTGGCGCACCGTGAGCCGCGGACGCCGTATCGACTGCGGCGACTGCATCCTTGTGCTGACTTCCGGCTCGGGGACGGCACCGTTCAGCTGGCGACGCTATGTGGTGATGAGCGAGGACGACTATGCCTCGGCCGGAGAGATGATACTGCTGCACGAGCGGCAGCACCTGCGCCGGTGCCACTGGCTCGACATGCTTGTCGCCCAGGTCGTTGTCATTGTTATGTGGTACAATCCCGCGGCATGGCTCATGCGCGACGAGCTGCGCACCGTCCACGAGTACCAGGCCGATGCCGGGGTGCTCGCCGCCGGAACCGGTGTGCGCGATTATCAGATGCTATTAATAAAAAAGGCTGTTGGCGCGCGATTCCCGTCACTGGTCAACAGCCTTAATCACAGTAAACTTAAAAAACGTATCACTATGATGTACAGTCAGAAAAAGAAAGGGATTGCGCCCCGACTGCGCACCCTTGCGCTGGTCCCCGCCATCGTCGGAGCCATTGCTCTGGTCAACGTGCCCGCTGTGGCATCGGCACTCGGAAGCGCCCGCTCTGCGGCTTTCGGAGCGTCCCATGTAGAGACCGTCGCCTCTGCCGAGGCGTCCTCAGCCAGCAAAGTTAGCCAAAATCCCGCACCTGCGCAAGCCCCGCAGGCATCCGCATCCGCCGAAAACAGAATCGCTCAGTTCCCCGGCGGCGATGGCGCCCTCTTCCACTACCTCGCGAGGAACCTGAACTATCCGGCCGAGGCTGCCGAGGCCGGAATCGAGGGCAGGGTAGTGGTGACATTCCACATCAGCGCCGAGGGCGTGCTCGGCGACGTTGAACTGGTGCGCGGCGTGCATCCCCTTCTCGACGAGGCTGCCCTCCAGGTAGTCCGCGGAATCGAAGCCCGCTTCATCCCCGCCTGCGAGAACGGCCGCAACGTGGCAAGCACCTACACCCTTCCAATCCAGTTCAAGCTGCCGCCCGAAAAAGCTCCCGCCGCACAGTAAGCGTTCCCTCCACATCAAAGGCCGCATCCGACCTCAAAGAAAGCCGGATGCGGCCTTTGTTGTGACTATTCGCCGCAAAAATGCAGCAAATAACAACCCTATTCGCCGCAAATATGCGGCGAATATTTGGATTATTCTCTGCAAAGCACTATATTTGCAATATGAGAATGACACAAAGACATAGCGTTTATATCTGGCAGCGTGAGGACTGGCCGGATTTCAGATGGAACGTAGAGGCATTGCTTGAACCGATGAATCGGCTGAGCCGTCTGCATGGACTTCTGACGGGCCGTATGTCGATGCTTGGCTTCAATGAGAAATGCCGTTCGTCGCTCTCGGCCATGTCCGAGGAACTTATCTGTTCTTCTGAAATTGAAGGAGTGCAGCTCAACCCCGGTTCGGTGCGAAGCAGCATTGCCCGTCGACTCGGTATTGAGGACGACGGGTTGCTCGCCGAGGACCACTATGTCGAAGGCTTGGTCGACGTAATGCTCGATGCCGTGCTCAAGTGCCGGGAGCCGCTGACTGCTGAACGCCTGTTCGGATGGCACGCCGCGCTTTTTCCTTTGGGCAGAAGCGGCATGCATCGTATCACCGTTGCCGACTGGCGAAAGGGCGAAGAGCCGATGCAGGTTGTTTCCGGCGCTTTCGGGCATGAGAAAGTGCACTACGAGGCTCCGGCGTCGACAGATGTCCCGGGGGAGATGGAAAGCTTGATAGAATGGTGCAACACTGCCGACATGCCGCCGTTCATTATGGGCGCCGTGGCTCATCTCCAGTTTGTGACAATACATCCGTTTGACGACGGCAACGGACGTATTAGCAGGACTTTGGCCGATATGCTGCTGGCTCGCCTCGACCTCGATTCAGCCCGCTATTACAGTATGTCGGCTGAAATCAACCGTAACAAAAAAGCATATTACGAAGTGCTGGAACGCACTCAGAAAGGCGACCTCGATATCACCGAATGGCTCCTGTGGTTCTTCGATTGCCTTGAAAAGGCCATAACGCGCGCATTGGCTGTCGTCGGGCGCACAGTGGAAAAGGCCGCTTACTGGGACCGGTTCCGTGACGTTGACATCAACGAGCGTCAGCGCAAGGTCATCAACCGCCTGTGGGATGGTTTCGACGGGAAGCTGACTTCTTCAAAGTGGGCCAAAATATGCAAATGCTCCCGGGATACCGCACTTCGCGACATCAACGACCTTATCTCCAAAGGCATGCTTCGCAACAGCGAAGAGGGTGGACGCAGTGCCAACTATCTCTTGCCGGAATAATACTCACCGGTGTTCCGCTTTGACAATTTTTTGTTTGTGTTTTCGGGGGGAAATGACTAATTTAGCGGGCTATTTTCATAAAAAGGCCAACCGATTAGCACATTTTTACTACCATGAAGATATACAAAAGTATTGTCACATTGGCGATTACAGCTGTGTTCGGCTGCTCGGTAAGCTTTGCCGAAGCTCCTGCCGGCTACTACAGTACCGCCGAGAACAAGACCGGCCGCGACCTCCTGTCGGCCCTTCACAACAAAATGGGTTCCCACACCAATGTGGGCTATGACGGACTGCTGACCCTCTACAAGACCTCCGACGTCTACCCAGACGGCAAAATCTGGGACATGTACTCCACCAAGCACTGGAATTACGGCACCACCTGCGGCAACTACTCTGTCGTGGGCGACTGCTACAACCGCGAGCACTCCATGCCCAAAAGCTGGTTCAGCAATGCCTCGCCGATGAATTCCGACGCTTTCCACATCTATCCCACCGACGGCAAGGTCAACGGCCAGCGCAGCAACTATCCCTACGGCGAGTGCGCCAACGGCACCTATCTGCCCGCCAACGGCAGCGTGCGCCCCTTGGGCAAGCTCGGCACAAGTACCTTCCCCGGCTACAGCGGACGTGTGTTCGAGCCGGACGACGAGTACAAGGGCGACTTCGCGCGCAGCTACTTCTACATGGCCGCCGCCTACTACGACCGCATCGGCTCCTGGCATTCCGACATGCTTGCCGGCAACAACTTCCCCGCTTTCAAGACCTGGGCCGTGAATCTGCTGCTCAAGTGGCACCGCCAGGACCCCGTGAGCGAGAAGGAAATCAAGCGCAACGACGTTGTCTACGGCCGTCAGCGCAACCGTAACCCCTTCATCGACCATCCCGAGCTTGTCGAGTACATCTGGGGCGACAAGGTTGGCCAGCCCTGGACTCCCGGCGGCGTGGCCGAGCCTGAGTTCGTGCTTCCCGCAGCCGGCGCGAGCGTCGACTTCGGCACCACCGCCTCCGGCCATCCCGTGACCCGCACCATCACCGTGCGCACCGTCAACGCCCAGGGCAACATCTCGGTCAGCACCGGCGGCGCAGGCTTCACCGCCTCGGCAGCCTATATCGCGACAAGCGAGACCAATACCGCTACGGGCAAGGTGCTTACGCTGACATTCAACCCCACCGGCACCGGCCTGTCGTCGACCACGCTCACGCTCGCCTGCGGCAACCTGACCCGCACCGTGGCTCTGAGCGGCAACAGCGTCAACGGCCTGCCCGCAGGCCCGGCGCGCTACGTCACCGACGAATCCTTCGAGGCCACATGGGTATATGTCGGCGATGACGTCAACGGCAACTATACCCTCGACGTCGCCTCCGGCGGAAGCAGCATCGCAGGCTATCCGCGTGCCGTCGCCGCCAATGCCGGCGTCGCCGCCGTGACAGGCCTCGAACCCTCCACAGCCTACGTCTACACCGTCAGCTCGGCGAGCATGACCAGCAGCCCCGTGGCCGTGACCACCGGCGAGCCCGTGCCCAACGTTGACTTCCTCTTCGACGGACGCCTTTACTTCGAGGCCACTCCCGGCGAGCCCTCCGAGGCCGCCGAGCTGCTTATGGAGACAGACAACATCAGCGACGACGTAGTCGTGAGCGTCGGTGCGCCGTTCGAACTGTCGGACAACCGCAGCGACTGGGCGCCGACCGTCACCGTCAGCCCCGACCAGGGCCGCCTCTATCTGCGCATGAACGCTCAGACGGCCGGAACATTCACCTCGACCCTCACCGCCCGTTCCGGCAGCTACGTGTCCGAGGGCGTGACCATCGAAGGTGTGGCCTCCGTCACCCCCGACTTCCTCGAGGACTTCGAGGCCGACGCATCCGCATTCGGAACATATGACCCCACCGATGAGTACCACGGCACCGCTGCCCGCTGGATTCTGACCAACGCCGGCATCTGGAGCTCCGACCCCGCCGTCAGCGGCTCGCAGAGCCTGCGCTTCGGCAAGAAGAGCGACTCCTCGCTCGAAATGGCCGAGGACCGCACCGGCGGCATCGGCACCGTCAGCTTCCAGGCCAAGTACTGGTCCAAGGAGGCCGACCCCGAAATCCAAGTACAGTACAGTACCGACGGCGGATATACATACGTCACCGCCGGAACTGTAAAGATTACAAGCTCCGCCTACGCGCCCTACAGTGTGTTCGTCGGTGTGGCCGGCAAGGCACGCATCCGCCTGCAGCAGACAGTGGGCCAGCGTCTCAACATCGACGACATCGCCATGACACGCCATTCCTCGGGTGTCGACGACCCCGAGGCTGAGCGTCACGGATGGGATGCCTATTGCCGTGGAGGCGAGCTTATTGTCGCCGTTTCCGCCGACGAGGCCGAGATTGCTGTCTACAGCATCGACGGCACCACCGTCTTCAGCGGAACCCTCGGCGCAGGAGAGCACAGCATGGGCAGCCTTGCCCCGGGCCTCTACATCGTGGCCTCCGGCGACTTCGGACGCCGTGTGGTGGTGCGCTGAATCGCAGAACCGTAAGACATACATTGTTAACAGGCCGGAAGAGTGCGCGTGCATTCTTCCGGCTTTTTCTGTTTCATCAAGGGCAAGTCAGTGGTTTTTAGGGAATAAATTGTGAATATTTGGTTCCGATATACCAAAACGGCCAACATTTTTATTTGTCATGTGCAAAAAATTGTTTATTTTTGCCGAGATTTATGGTCATAAGTGAGCCCTGTCGTCAGGCTTCGCACATGCCTTCGCCGTATCATTGACACATCACGATACAATACATATCTGCAAGAATAATAACACATAATAAACTAATCTCCACCCCAATGACGAAGAACACCCTTATCGCGGGGCTGCTTGCAGCCGGCGTCCTGACGCTCGGCAGCTGCGCCGAAGACACGCCCGCAGGCGGTCGCGGCCACGGCAAGCTGGCTCCGGATGTGGTTCTGGACAGCAGCGTGCTGCAGCCGCGCCAGTCGCGTGCCGATTCGCGCGCCGAAGCGCCCCAGGCCACAGACCTCTCCATGAGGCTTGTCTCAGTCGACGGCTCCTATAGCCGCGAATGGAACAAACTGTCGGACTTCGACCTGAACGACACATTCGAGACAGGCGACTACACCCTCGAGGCATGGCATGGCGAGGCCGACGCCGAAGGTTTCGAATGCCCCTACTACTATGGCACCACAAATGTCAAAGTAGAGAACAACAAGACTACAGTCGTATCGCTGACCGCCACCCAGGCACAAGCCATGGTTTCGGTAAGCTATACCGAGGCTTTCCGCAACTACATGACATCGTGGAGCGCCAAGGTCAACGACCACGCTTATGCAGCCGACGAGACACGCCCCGTCTACGTCACTCCCGGCACCGTCAAGGTGCTGGTGGACTTCACCAAACCCAACGGCGTCGAAGGCAAGGCCTACGAGGCCGCATCCTTCCGGGCCAAGGCGCGCACACATTATAAGGTGAGCATCGACCTCGAGGAAGGCGCAGGCTCCGCACGCCTCGTCATCACCTACGACGACGAGATGGAAACCGTCACCGAAGACATCGACATCAGCGACGAAGTCATGTCCGCTCCCGCTCCCGAAATCACTCCGCAGGGCTTCACCTCCGGCACCGCTGTCGACTTCGTGCCCGGCATGGGCGCCGTCGGCGACATGAAGATGAACATCGTTGCCCGCGGCGGTCTCGGCGCCGTGACACTCGTCACCACCGGCAAGTCGCTGCTCGACCAGGGCTGGCCTGCCGAAATCGACCTCCTGAGCGCCACCGCCGAGCAGCGTCAGCTGCTGACCGGCCTCGGCCTCAAGGTTCTCGGCCTGTGGAACAATCCCGACCGGATGGGCGTAATCGACTTCTCCGCCGTGCCCGAGCACATCGCCGAAATCGAGAACGGCGACAACTCGACCGCTTTCACCGTCAGCGTGCGCGACCGCAACAGCAAGACCTGCGAGCCCGTCGAGCTCAAGCTCAACCTCGAACCCATCGTTCTCGAAATCACCGGCGCCGACACCCTCCAGCCCGGCGAGCCCCTGAACATCACTGTTGCATACAACGGCGACGAAATCACCGACAAGGTAGCAATAGAGTACAGTAACATCCGTGGCACATGGACACGCCTGAGCGACGTGCAGGTAGTGGCCTCCGCCGCCCGCGCCGTCACCGACTACACCCTGCGCGTGAACGGACTCCCCGAGGACGTGCAGTCCGTGAAAATCCGTGCTGTCTGCGGTAACAAGACAAGCGAATTTACAGTAAAGAGCGCCCCTTTTGAGGTAGCCGTTAACAACGACGACGTCTATGCCGGTCATGCCTTCGTGACCGTTAAAGGCACAGAAGGCCAGAATCAGGCCGATCTCGCCGCAGCCGCGCAGTACTTCGTGTCGGCCGACGGTGGCGAATACAAGGCAAGCACAGGCACGGCCGACGGTGTCTACTTCGATATCACCGGCCTCGAGCCCGCCAAGGAGTACATGGTCAAGGTCCGCATCGACGGCCTCTTCAGCCGTCCCGTAAGCTTCACAACCGAAGCCTGTCCGCAGCTTCCCAATCCCGGTATGGAGGAGTGGTGCCACACCGAGAAGCAAAGCCACTGGGAACGTGTCTTCCCGGGCCTGACCGAGGCCGAATCCGTCTGGGGAACCAACAATCCCATGACTACGAGCCAGGGCGGCAACTTCGCCTACTGTCGCATTTCCGGCACCATCTCCGGCGAAGGCTATGAAGGCTCCGGCGCTCTCATCCGCACCGTGGGCTGGGGCAGCGGCAACACCGCAGTCGGCAATGGTGGCAGCGGTGTTACCAAGTACACCGACGCAGGCCTCCTGCACCTCGGAGCCTCGCGCAGCGTCCGCCCCGAGGGTTATGGCAACCGCGAGGGCGCGCTCACAACCGACGACCTCGACTGCGGCATCGCCTTCGCAAGCCGTCCCTCGTCGCTGAGCTTCCGCTACAAATACAGCCCCAAGAACGGCGAGGACAACGGTCTGGCCGAGTTCTGGGTCAAGGACGCCGCCGGCAATGTCATCGCCTCCGGCACGCAGAATCTGGTAGCGGCAGGCTCCTATACTCAGGTCACAATCCCGATGACCTACGCCGGCCCCGGCACGCCCAAGGCCGCAAAAATCTACGTCAAGTTCCTGTCGACCAACGACCGCCGCTTCCTCGAGAAGAATGACGCCAATTTCAGCGGTCCCGGCTTCGGCGGCCAAGCGGGCCGCGGAACCTACATGGGCTCGCAGCTCTACATCGACGACATTACACTTAACTATTAATCAGACTATTCATGAAAACCAAGATAAGCACCATCCTGGCAACGGCAGCCATCATGTTCGGCGCGGCTTCCTGCTCCGAATCGTGGAACCCCGTTCCGGGCGCTGAACAGGGCAGTCTGTCGATGCTGTCGATGGGCGTGACTGTAAACAAGGCGGCGCCCGTCCAGAGCCGCGCCGACGGCGTGGACCTGTCGCAGTTCAAGGTCAGCGTCGTCTCGCTTTCCGACAACAGCGTGGCCGGCGAGTACCTCTACGGCACAATGCCTGAAATC
>JAIDUY010000436.1 GCA_029059965.1 Muribaculaceae bacterium | reverse complement strand
TGGACGCCGCCGAACGGAGCGGCTGTCAGGCCTGCCGTATCGATGTCCCCGGGACGCACGGCGCCGGTGGCGGAATTGCGCCAGCCGTGCAGACGACCTTCGTTATCGAAGAGAAAGGCGCGGGTGGACTGTCGGCGCGAATCGGCAAGCAGTGTGGCATCGGCTCCCGTGGCATGATGTGCAGAGAGCATGTCGGCTATGCAGAAGTCCGTATAGATGTCGGCGTTGTGCACCACGATGTCCTCGTCAGGCGTGCAGGTTCCGAGCACACGGGAATCACGAACCATTTTGGCCAGACCTCCCGCAGTATCGAGCAGCAGTCCGCTCTCGTCGCTGATTTCGATATCAAGCCCGAAGTCCTCCGAAGCGAGATATTCGCGAATCTGCTGCGGAAAGTGGTGCACATTGATCACCGCAGCGCGCGCTCCGGCTTCGGCAAGCTTGTGCAACACACGCCCCAGCAGAGGGACTCCGCCGAGCGGGGCGAGAGCCTTGGGATGCAAGTCGGTGAACGGCTTCAGGCGTGAGCCGATACCCGCGGCGAAAACAACGGCAATCATTCCTTGACGTTGAAAGTCTGGTCGATGTCCTGCTCGCGGTGCACAAGTTCAACCTTGACGTTGAACTTGCGGGCGATGTGCTCGGCGGTATGCTGGGCGCAGTAGACCGAACGGTGCTGGCCGCCGGTGCAGCCGTAGGCCACCATCAGGTTGGTGAAGCCGCGTTCGACATAGCGGGCCACCGATGCGTCGACGAGCCTGTAACACGAATCGAGGAAGTCGAGCACCTCGCCGTCATTCTCGAGGAACTCGATGACGCAGCTGTCCAGGCCCGTAAAAGGTTTGTAGCGCTCGTATTTGCCCGGGTTGTTGATGGCGCGGCAGTCGAACACGAAGCCGCCGCCGTTGCCTGTCGGGTCGTTGGGAATGCCCTTTTTGTATGCAAAGCTCAATACCTTGACCGTGAGTGATTTGCGCGCAAGCTCGTCGGTAAACTGCTTCATGTTGACCAGTCGGCCGAGCAACTCGTTGAGGTAGGGATATTCCCCGTAGGGCTTGTCGAGCAGCGAGCGCAGGTTGGCGATGGCGAAAGGCACACTCTGCATGAAGTGCGGCTTCTTCTCGAAGTAGCCGCGGAAGCCGTAGGCGCCGAGTACCTGCAGGGTGCGGAATAGGACGAAATGGCGCAGAGTGGCCATGAACTCCTCCTCGGCGATGGGGTAGTACTTGTGGAGCGAATCCAGATACTCGCCCAGCAGCTCGTGCCTGAGTCCGTCGGGGATATTGGCCTTGGCCTGCCACAGGAATGAGGCCACGTCGTAGTAGAACGGGCCGCGGCGTCCGCCCTGGAAGTCGATGAACCAAGGCTCGCCGTCGCGAATCATCACATTGCGGCTCTGGAAGTCGCGGTACATGAACGTGCAGGTATCGGTGCGCATCAGCACCTTTGCCATGGCCTGGAAGTCATCTTCCAGACGGTCCTCGTCGAATTCGAGTCCGGTGGCCTTGAGGAAGCAGTACTTGAAGTAGTTCAGGTCCCACAGAATGGAACGCTCGTCGAACTTGACGGCAGGGTAGCACATGCCGAAGTCCATGCCCTCGGCTCCGGCGAACTGTATGTCGGGAAGCTGACGGATGGTCTTGACCAGCAGCTCGCGTTCCTGAGCGGAGAAGGAGCGTGTGGCACGGCCTTTCTCTATCTCCTTGAACAGAAGCGAGTCGCCGAGGTCGGTCTGCAGATAGGCCATGCCGTCGTCGCTGACGGCGAGCACCTCGGGCACCGGAATTCCTTTCGATGCGAAATGGCGGGCCATATATATGAAGGCGCTGTTCTCGGCCTTGGCCGTGCCGATCACGCCGATGAGGCTCGGCGCATCGTCAGCGACAAGGCGGAAATAACGGCGGTTCGAGCCCGATGAAGGCAGCTCGACGATATTCTGCGGCGGCCGGCCTGTTGCCCGGGCGTACAGGGCTGATAGTCTGGATGTGTCCATGTCGTATGGTCTGAGGGGGTGCGTCAGTTGCCCAGGTCGCTGAGGAACTTGATACGTACAAGGCGCACCTCCTCCTCGCTGTAATCGCAGCATAGCGCCTTGTAGGCGTCCTGCAGGTTGTCGCTGGTCGACTGTCGGAAATAGTTGAAAATCTCGTCCTGGTCGTCGGGGTCTATTATTTCGTCTATGAAGTAGGCGATGTTGATTCTCGTTCCGGAGTTCACGATAGCCTCAATCTCGTCCAGCAGCTGGTCGAACTCGATGCCGTTGGAGAATGCTATTTCGTTGAGGTCTATCTTGCGGTCGATGGCCTGGATGATTGATATCTTGAGCTTGCTCTTGTTGGCCACGGTACGTACGCGCAGGTCCTCGGGGCGCTCGATTTCATTCTCGACCACATAGGTCTTGATGACATCTACGAACTCCTGGCCGTAGCGCTTAGCCTTGCCGGAGCCCACACCGGGGATTCCGGCAAGCTCGTCCATGGTTACAGGATATGTCGTGGCCATGGCCTCGAGCGACGGATCCTGGAAGATGATGTACGGCGGCAGGCTCAGATGCTGGGCTATGCGCTTGCGGAGGTTGTTGAGGATGGCGTACAGCTCCGGGTCGGCGGCACATCCGGCGCCGCTCTTGAGCATGGAGTCGTCGTCGGGAATCTCCTCCGAAAAATCCGTATCCTCGACCATTTTGAACGAAGTGGGGTTCTTGAGATATTTTTTACCTTTGGCAGTGATGCGGAGCACACCGTAGGATTCGATGCCCATTTCGAGATAACCGTCCAGCATAGCCTGGCGGACGACAGCGCTGAGATGGCGCATGTCGGAGCCCTGCATACATCCGAACACTTCGAGGTCTTCGTGGTTATAGGCGCGCACCTCGTTGGTCACGCGTCCGAGCATTACGTCCACGACATGCTCGGCCTTGAATTTTTCTTTAAGGGCGACTACTGTTTCCAGAGTCGACAAGAGGTCTTCTTTGGCTTCCACTTTGTTTTTGGCGTTTAGACAGTTGTCACAGTTTCCGCAGTGATCCTGCGAATACTGTTCGCCGAAATAATGGAGAAGAGAACGCCTGCGGCACACCGACGACTCGGCGTACGCGGCTGTTTCGGCCAGCAACTGGCGTCCGATTTCCTGTTCTGCGAGGGGCTTGCCCTGCATGAATTTTTCCATTTTCTGGAGGTCCTTGCGGGAGTAGAAGGCGAGGCAATGACCCTCGCCGCCGTCGCGACCCGCACGGCCGGTCTCCTGAT
>JAIDUY010000435.1 GCA_029059965.1 Muribaculaceae bacterium | reverse complement strand
ATCTTATAGCCCAGGGTAGCCATAGCTTCAGCCATGGCGGCTGCGTTGGCCTTGACCTGCTTCTGGTACTCGACGAACGAGGGCTGGAGAGCTTCGTGGAAGGCTACGGCCTTGGCTGCGATGACATGTTCGAGGGGACCGCCCTGCACGCCGGGGAATACGGCGCTGTCGAGCAGCGATGACATCTTGCGGATTTCGCCCTTGGGTGTAGTCTTGCCCCAGGGATTGTCGAAGTCCTTGCCCATCAGGATGATGCCGCCACGGGGGCCGCGGAGCGTCTTGTGGGTGGTGGAGGTGACGATATGCGCATAGGGCAGCGGGTTCTCCAGCAGGCCGGCTGCAATCATGCCTGCGGGGTGAGCCATGTCGACCATGAAGATGGCGCCGATGGCATCGGCGACGGCTCTCATGCGTGCATAGTCCCATTCGCGGGAGTAGGCGCTGGCTCCGCCGATGATGAGCTTGGGACGCTCGCGGAGGCAGGTTTCCTCGAAGGCGTCGTAGTCAACCCGTCCGGTCTCGGCATCGACATTGTACTCCAGAGCATGGAAAACCAGACCCGAGAAGTTGACGGGGCTGCCGTGGCTCAGGTGACCGCCGTGGCTCAGGTTTAGGCCTATGAACTTGTCGCCGGGCTTGAGGCAGGCCATGAACACGGCCATGTTGGCCTGCGCGCCCGAATGGGGCTGCACATTGGCATACTCGGCTCCGAAGAGACGTTTGATGCGCTCGCGGGCGAGCTCCTCGACCTGGTCGACGACCTGGCAACCGCCGTAGTAGCGCTTTCCGGGATAGCCCTCGGCATACTTGTTGGTCAGGCATGAGCCCATGGCTTTCATGACTTCGTCGCTGACGTAGTTTTCGGATGCAATCAGCTCGATGCCATCCTTCTGGCGGCGGTGTTCGGCCGCAATCAAATCAAAAAGAGCGTTGTCCATATTGTCTGGTTTGTCCTTATCGACTGTAATAAGGCGGGTTATTTGCGTGATTTTTTGTCAAGGGGTTTGCGTCGCACCGAAAAGCCGAAGTGTCCGAGCGGCCTGCCCTGACAGTAGTAGTGGCCGTGGGAGTAGTTCAGCAGTCCGGCCTTGGCAAGGTCGAAACGGCCGTCGGCATCGAGATAGGCGTCGTCGGCGCGCACGTTGACTACTTCGGCAAGGAACATGTGGTGGCTGCCGAGCTCGAGAATCTGACTGACCTTGCATTCGAGCGACACGGGCGATTCAAGCACCGACGGACAGGCGACGGCCACACCCGGAACTGGATGCAGCCCCGATGCCGCCCATTTGTCCGTATCGCGGCCCGAGCGGACGCCGCACAGGTCGGTGGCGCGGGCCATGGCGGCTGTGGTGAGGTTGACGGTAAACTCTCCGGCGCGGCGGATGATGTCGTAGGAATAGCGTTCGGGGCGGACGGAGATGTAGAGCATGGCCGGAGAGGTGCACACGGTGCCTGTCCACGCCACCGTTATGAGGTTGGAGGCGTTTTCGTCGCCGCAGCTGACAATGACAGCCGGGAGCGGATAGAGCATGGTGCCGGGCTTCCAGTCGAGCTTCATGTCGTCAGAGTATTTCGGCGTCGGGGCCGCTGACTGTGCGGTTGCAGTAGCGGCAGCGCAGTGTGACGTTGTCGCGGTCGATTACTTCGAAGCTGGTCTTCATCGGCTCGTTGTTGGTGATGCACTTGGGGTTGGAGCAGTGCACAACGCCTACGAGGACGTCGGGCAGCGACACGGGCTTCTTCGAGGCCACGCGGTAGTTGCGTATGGTGTTGACTACGGCGGTGGGCGCAAACACGGCGATGCGGTTCAGCACCGTGTCGTCGAATTCCACGTCGGCCACCTTTATGATGCCCTTGCGGCCGAGGCGTCCGCTGGCGAGGTTGTTGCCTATGGTGACGCTGTTGTGCATGTCCTCTATGCCGAGAATGCGCACGGCCTTGTAGACGGCCGAGCAGGGCAGATGGTCGATGACGGTGCCGTTCTCGAGGGCGGCTACGGCAAGTTCTTTCTTTACTTCATTCATGGCTGTCTCAGGATTGTGGCAATTCGATGCCGAGTGCGCGTGTGATGATGGCCTGACGTGCGAAGACGCCGTTGCGGGCCTGTTCAAAATAGTAAGCCTTGGGGCTGTCGTCCACGTCCTGGGCTATTTCGTTGACGCGAGGCAGCGGGTGGAGGATGCGCAGGTTGTCCTTCGAGCCCGAAAGCATGTCGAGCTTCAGACTGTAGAGGTTCTTGACCTTTTCGTACTCCATGGGGTCGGAGAAGCGTTCGCGCTGTACTCGGGTCATGTAGATGATGTCGCTTTGGTCTATGACCTCGCGCGAGAAATCGACATGCTCGGAGTACTCGATGCCGTTCTGACGGCAGAAATCAAGATACTCCTGCGGCATACGCAGCTCGGGCGCCGACACGAAGCGGAAGCGCGGACGGAAGTAGCGCATTGCCATGAGCAGGCTGTGGACGGTGCGTCCGTACTTGAGGTCGCCCACCATGGTGATGGTGAGGTCTTCGAGTCTGCCTTGGGTCTTGAGGATGGAGTAGAGGTCGAGCATCGTCTGCGACGGGTGCTGGTTGGCGCCGTCGCCGGCGTTGACTATCGGGGTATCGGTAATCTCGGTGGCGTATCGTGCGGCTCCCTCGAGGAAGTGGCGCATTACGATGAGGTCGGCGTAGTTGGACACCATCTTTATTGTGTCCTTTAGAGTCTCGCCTTTGGAGGCGCTGCTGGTCGACGCGTCGGAGAAGCCTATCACTCGGCCGCCGAGACGGTTTACAGCTGTTTCAAAACTCAATCTCGTGCGTGTGGATGGCTCGAAGAAAAGAGTGGCCACCACACGGCCGTCCAGCAGTTTGCTGTCGGGATGCGCCTCGAAGTAGCGCGCCCTGTGCAGCAGCTCCAGGATGTCGGACTTGCTGATGTCTTCTATCGAGACAAGACTCCGGTCGTTCATGTCCTTAAAGGAATTATGGGTTAGACTCTGCAAAGGTACGCAATTTGGCTCAAACCGCGAAATTTTAGAGCCGATGTCTGTCAAAGAAAAATCAAAGAAAAAACGGAGAGAATGTACGAGGCGGCGTAAGGAAGTAGATGAACAAACCCCTTGTGCCGGCTGTCGGGACCGGGAGTTTGACAGCAAAAGGCTAAAAAATTAGCCTAAGAAATTGGCAATAAAATTTTTATATGTCAATTTTTGT
>JAIDUY010000434.1 GCA_029059965.1 Muribaculaceae bacterium | reverse complement strand
CACCGTGGCCGTGCACGTGACTTGTTCGAGCCGACGCATGGGACTGGCAGACAAAATCGTCCGTCTCGCGTCGATGTGCGCCACCAAGGTCGTTGTGCCCGCCGAAGTGGGCTGCTGCGGTTTCGCCGGCGACAAGGGCTTCACCCTGCCGGAACTCAACAGCTGGGGCCTGCGCAAGCTCCGGCCCGCACTGGAAGCCGCCAAAGCCACCGAGGGCTACTCGAACTCGCGCACCTGCGAAATCGGCCTCACCACCAACGGCGGCATCCCCTACAAGTCGATAGCCTACCTGGTGTACGAGGCAAGCGCACCCGCAGAATCGAAATAATAAACCAATACCTTTATCTATAAACCATAATGAAACACACCGACAATACCACAGCTGCCACACCGCCCGCTAAAGGAGGAGGACGTCTGCTGGCTTTGGATATCCTGCGCGGCATCACCATTGCCGGCATGATTATGGTGAACAATCCCGGCTCGTGGGGCAACATCTACGCTCCACTCCGCCACGCCGAATGGAACGGACTGACGCCCACCGACCTCGTCTTCCCGTTCTTCATGTTCATCATGGGTGTCTCCACCTACTTCTCACTCCGCAAGTATGACTTCCGATTCAGCTGGCAGTCTTTCGCCAAGATAGTACGCCGCTCGGTAGTCATCTTCCTCATCGGTCTGGCCATCGCCTGGTTCGGCCGTTTCCTCGGACGCCTCAACAGCGACGCCTCGTTCATGGATGCAGTATTCAACTTCGATCAGATACGCATTCTCGGCGTCATGCCCCGCCTGGCCATCTGCTACGGTGTCGGAGCCATTACGGCGCTGCTCGTACGCCGCGCCGTGCTTCCGTGGGTCGTTGGCGGCATACTTGTCCTCTACTCCATCCTCCTGCTGACAGGCAACGGATTCGCATTCGCCGACACCAACATCATCTCCATCGTCGACCATAAGGTGCTCGGCCCCGACCACATGTACGCCGACACCGTCGGCGGCGTGCGCCTGAAGTTCGACCCCGAAGGTCTGCTGAGCACACTACCCTCCATCGCACACATGCTCATAGGCTTCATCTGCGGCGGCCTGCTGATGGACACCCGCGATAACGGCAAGCGCATCAACTCGCTGTTCATCGTCGGAACCATCCTCACTTTCGCAGGCTTCCTGCTCGACTTCGGCATGCCCATCAACAAGAAAATCTGGTCGCCCACCTTCGTGCTCACCACCTGCGGCCTGGCATCGAGTTTCCTTGCCCTGCTCATATGGATTATCGACATCAAGGGCTACCGCCGCTGGTGCCGCTTCTTCGAAGTGTTCGGCATCAATCCTCTGTTCCTCTACTGCCTCGGTTCGGTTCTGAGCATCATCATCGGCTCCATCCGCATACCGTGCGCCTCTGCCGAAGCCGGCTTCGTCACCATCAAGGGCTGGGCCTACAACGACGTCCTTGTGCCCCTTCTCGGCGACGCCACTCTGGCATCACTCATATTCGCGCTAACCTTCGTCGCACTCAACTGGTGCGTCGGCCTCATATTATACAAAAAGAAAATTTACATTAAGATATGATACTTATAGCAGACTGCGGAAGTACCAAAATCGACTGGTGCCTCCTGAACAGGGACAAACTCGAAAAACAGGTATTCACCTGTGGAATGAACGCCGTGATGCTCACGGAGGAAGAAATGCGCAATCGCATCCGTGAGGAGCTCATGCCCGAAATCGACAGCATCGCTTCCGACATCGAAGCCGTCTACTTCTACGGCGCCGGATGCATATCGGCCGAAGTGTGCGGCAACGTGGCCACGGCCATCCGCGCCAACATCCCCTCGGCCAAGACCATCGAGGTCTACAGCGACCTCCTCGCCGCCGCCCGCGCCCTCTGCGGCCATGAACCCGGCGTAGCCTGCATCATGGGCACCGGTTCCAACTCGTGCCTCTACGACGGCAAAGGCATAGCCGCCAACGTATCGCCGCTGGGCTATATCCTCGGCGACGAAGGCAGCGGCGCCGTCCTCGGCAAGCTCTTCCTCGGCGACGTGCTCAAGAACCAGCTTCCCGCCGAAGTCGCTGCCCGCTTCCTGCAGGAATACGACCTCGACCTGTTAGGCATCATCCGCCGCGTGTACCGCGAGCCGCAGGCCAACCGCTTCCTCGCATCCGTCACTCCCTTCATCTCCAAGAACATCGAGGTCAAGGAAATCCACGACATGGTGCTGGGCACATTCACGGCTTTCTTCCGCCGCAACATCATGCAGTACACCGGCTACGACAAGCATCCGGTGAACTTCGTGGGCTCCATCGCCTACTTCTTCCGCCCCGTCCTCGAGGAGGCCGCAGCCGCCTGCGGATGCCGCATCGGCACCATCCTCAAGAGCCCCATGGACGGTCTGCTCAAGTTCCACGCGGTCAAGTGAAATTCAGAATTAAGAATGCATAATGCACAATGAGAAATTCAGAATTAAGAATGCATAATGCATAATTACAAGCCAAGCACAACACATTTCAACCAATGGCATTTGTCAAAATCAGCGAACAATCTTCGCTCTACAACGATCTGGAAAAAAAGTCGGTAGGAGAAATCCTGCATGACATCAATACAGAGGACAAAAAAGTAGCCCTCGCCGTCGAGAAAGCTCTCCCCGCAGTGGAGAAGCTCGTCACTGAAATCGTAAGCCGCATGAAACGCGGCGGCCGCATATTCTACATCGGCGCCGGCACATCCGGCCGTCTCGGCGTGCTCGACGCATCGGAGATTCCTCCGACATTCGGCATGGACCCCTCGTGGGTAATCGGCCTCATCGCCGGCGGCGACACCGCCCTGCGCAACCCGGTCGAAAACGCCGAGGATGACACCGCCCAGGGCTGGAAAGACCTCCAGGCATTCGGCATCAACGACAAGGACACCGTTATCGGCATCGCCGCATCGGGCACCACGCCCTATGTCATCGGCGCCCTTAACACCTGCCGCGAGCACGGCATCCTCACCGCCGCCATCACCTCCAACCCCGACGCTCCCGTAAGCCAGGCGGCCGACATCGCCATCGAGATGGTGGTCGGTCCGGAGTACGTCACCGGCAGCTCCCGCATGAAGAGCGGCACAGGCCAGAAGATGATCTGCAACATGATCACCACTTCGGTGATGATCAAAATGGGTCGCGTGAAGGGCAACAAGATGGTGAACATGCAGCTCTCCAACGCCAAGCTCGTCGACCGCGGCACCCGCATGATTGTCGAGGAGCTCGGCCTGCCCTACGACGAAGCCAAACGTATGCTGCTGATGCACGGCTCGGTCAAGAAAGCCGTCGATGCCTACAACGGCGTAGAATCCGAGGACTGATGCGACGCTTTCTCTTCATCCTTGCCGCAGCCGCCGCGTTGCTGTGCTCCGCCCAGACCAAGCACAGCGAGCTCTACTACCAGCGCGCGAGCCTGTTCAACGAGCTCGGCGTGGACAGCACCACCATCGTCTTTCTCGGCAACAGCCTGACCCACGGCTGCGAGTGGCACGAGCTTCTGCGCATGCCCAATGTCGTGAACCGCGGCATAAACGGCGACATCGTCGAGGGCATCGAGGAACGCCTCGACTGCGTCACCGACGGCAAGCCTGCCAAGATTTTCCTCCTTGTCGGCGCCAACGACGTCAGCCACGACCTCACCCCCGACTCCATCGCAACGGCTGTCGAGGCTCTGGTGGCACACATCCAGGAAGCCACTCCCGGCACCAAACTCTACCTGCAGTCGCTGCTGCCCATCAACAACAGCTTCGGACGCTACCGCCTGATGGCCGGAAAGGAACAGACCATACGCGACATCAACGCCCTGCTCGAACCGATGGCAGAGCGCCGCGGCATCACTTGGATCAATCTCCATCCCTCGTTCTGCGACGAGAACGGCAATCTGCGGTCCGACCTCACCAACGACGGCCTGCACCTGCTGGCTCCGGGCTACCTCATATGGCGCGACATCGTCCTGCCCTATGTGAACGAATAAAGAATCAATCCGTGAAATGAAACAGGGAGGCCGCGTCACCGCAGTCTCCCTGTTCCATTCATCCAGCTCTATTCAGATTCTTCGAATCACTCGGGCCGGTACGCCGCCCACGACGGTACGGGGCTCGACGTCACGTGTCACCACGGCGCCGGCTGCAAGGACGGCACCCTCGCCGACGGTCACGCCGGGAAGTATCGTCACGTTGGCTCCTATCCATACCTTGTCGCCTATCCTTACGGGCGAGGGAATCATATCGGCACGCCTGTCGGGGTCCATCAGGTGGTTGAGGGTGGCTATCACGCAGTTGTGGCCGACCAGGACATCATCGCCTATCGTTATGCCGCCCTGGTCCTGAAAGCGGCATCCGGAATTGACGAACACCCTTTTGCCGAAATGTATGTTCTTTCCGCAGTCGGTATAGAACGGCGGGAACAGGCGGAAGGAGGCGTCGACCTCGGTTCCGGTAAGCTCGGACATCAGCGCTACTATTTCCTCGGCAGTGTTGTAGCTTCCGTTGAGGCGCAGCGTGAGCCTTATGGCCTCCTGACTCAGACGGTGCATGACTTCGTGGACGGGCGAGCCCGCGCGCACATCGGCGCCGGAGTCCATGACTTGGATAAACTCGGCTGTCGTCATCGGGCAGGCATGGATTCGTTGTAGAAATCGGCGATGGCGTCGAAGGGAATCTTGTCGAGACGGTCGTAGAGGTCGGTATGGCTTGCGCCGGGGACTATCACCAGCTTCTTGTTGTCGCCATTGAGGCGGTGGAACATGTCCTCGCCGAAGTAGCGCGAATGGGCTTTCTCGCCGTGGACTATCATCACGGGATTGACGATTTCGGAAGCGCGGTCGCCGAGGGTGAAGTTGATGAACGGCAGCGCGGAGGTCACGTTCCAGCCGTCGGTGGAGTTGCCGCTGCGGGGATGGAATCCGCGCGGTGTCTTATAGTAGTCGTAGTAGTCGTGCATGAACTGAGGGGCATCGGCGGGAATGGTATCGGCCACGCCTCCGGCGCGGGCATAGGCTCCGTTGCGATAATCCTCGGTGCGCCGGGCGTTCAGCGCCGCACGGGCACGGTCGCGGGCTTCGGCACTGTCGTCGGCATCGAAATATCCGTTGGCGGTCACACGGCACATGTCGTACATCGTGGATGCCACCGCGGCCTTGATGCGGCTGTCGGAAGCGGCCGCGCTGACGGCGAAACCGCCCCATCCGCATATGCCGAGGATTCCAATCCGTTCGGGGTCGACGTCAGGATTGGTGGCAAGGAAGTCGACGGCCGCCGAGAAATCCTCGGTATTGATGTCGGGCGAGGCCACACGCCGCGGCATGCCTCCGCTCTCGCCGGTAAACGAGGGGTCGAAAGCGATGGCGAGGAAGCCGCGTTCGGCTAACTGCTGAGCGTAAAAGCCTGAACTTTGCTCCTTTACCGCACCGAACGGGCCCGAAACGGCCACTGCAGGCAGGGGTGTCGAAGTACCTTTGGGTCGGTAGACATCGGCGGCGAGAGTGATGCCGTAGCGGTTGACGAATGTTACTTTGCTGTGCTCCACCTTGTCGCTCTTGGCGAATACCTTGTCCCAGTCGTCAACGAGGACGAGCTGTTCGGGCTGCGGGAGCTGTGTGTTACGGTTGATATCGTTCATAGTCTGAGTGTTGGCTGCGAATGCGCCGCAAAGGAGCACGGCAGCGGTCATTATCTGTTTCATCGTTGCAAATTTCGTGAATCGCCGACACAAATTCACAACCATTTTTTCGGTTTCGCTTATCTGAAAGCGGAAAAAAGCCACGGTCACAAGGATATTTTGATTATCTTTGCAAAACAGAACACAAGTTTCCGACACTCATGAGTACAGAGAAAACAATGACCGTCAATCTTGACAGCGTCGACGCATACAACCGACTCTACGGACTGCCGACAGAGCATCCGCTGGTGAGCGTCATCTCGCTCCACGACGCCGAGCCTCCGGCTGCCCGCATCAGGATGAATTACGGCATCTACGCCCTGTTCCTCAAAAACGGACCCGGCTGTACGCTGCACTACGGGCGCAACAGTTACGACTGTCAGGCAGGCACGATAGTGAGCTTCGCACCCGGGCAGACAGTCGACGTGTCGTCATCGACCGCCGACGCCCTGCACAGTGCCGAGGGCATCCTGTTCCATCACGACCTGATAGCCGGAACTCCTTTGGGCGAAGCCCTTGAATCGTTCGCCTTCTTCGACTACTCGCAGAACGAGGCACTCCACCTCGACGATGACGAACGCGCCATCATCACGGGCTGCCTCGACGCCATCGCGCGGGAGATACGGCGTCCTGCCGACCGCCATACACGACCGGTGATATGCGCCGGCTTGCAGCTGCTTCTCCAACACATCGACCGCTTCTACGACCGCCAGTTCGCCACCCGCCACAAAGCCAATACGGCCATCGTGGCAAAGCTGGAGCGCCTGGTGCGCGGCTACTACGGCTCCGGGGCTTGCCGCGAGGCCCTGCCTGCCGTTGCCGACTTCGCCTCCGAGCTGTGCCTGACACCAAAGTACCTCAGCGAGCTCGTCAAACGCGAGACGGGCATGACGACCAAGGCACTCATCGGACGCCAGCTCGTATCCACAGCCAAGCAACGTCTGGCAGCGTCGGACGACGATGTCGCCACCATAGCCTACTCGCTGGGCTTTCAGCACCCGGCGCATTTCTCGCGCATGTTCCGCCGCGCCACCGGACAGAGTCCCACCGAATTCCGCCGACAGACAGCCGTATAGGCGACGTCTGTCCCCCATCATTCGCCACTGAAATGGATTCCGGCCAACAGCGCATAATCGAACTTGAAGCCCCGGCGGCACTCGTGCTTGCGGGGCCCGGTTGCGGCAAGACCCACATACTTGCACGCCGTGTGCTGCACGCATCCGTGATGCGCGGCATACCCTACGGACGCATGCTGTGCCTGACCTTCACCAACCGCGCCGCCCGCGAGATGGTCGGCCGCATCGAAAACTATATCGGCTCGGTGCCGGGCGAGCTGTTCGTAGGCAACCTTCACCGCTTCTGTCTCCAGTTCCTCTTCGCCAACAGACTCGTACATCCCGACACGGCAGTGCTCGACGACGAGGACGCAGAGATACTTGCCGGCGAGAACTTCGATTCGTTCGTCCGCAACATCGAGCATGTACAGAAAGTCGCCGCCATGCTCTACCAGCGCGAGCACCGGCATCCCGAAAGCATCATCCGCACTTCCAAACGTCATGTATCGTCCAACGACATTATTGACGCCGGAATATACAGGCGCTTCAAGGAAGAGAACAGACTGATAGATTTCGACGACATCCTCATGATGACCTATACGGCAATCCGCGACGCCAGTCCCGGAACGCTGAAGATGACGGATTACGAATGGATTCAGATTGACGAAGTCCAGGACCTGTCGCCCCTGCAGCTTGCCATAGTGGAGATTTTGGCGGCCAAAAAGTCGGAAATACTATATCTCGGCGACGAACAGCAGGCTATCTTCGGATTCACCGGTGCGGGCATCGAAGCTCTCGAGGGCGTGCGCCGGAAATGCGCCGGGAACATCCATCACCTGACACGCAACTACCGCTCGCACAAACAGCTCGTGGAGCTCTGCAACGACTATGCCATACGTTTCCTCGACATATCGCCCGAGCTGCTGCCCGAAAGCGTCAACGGCCCCGGCCCTTCCGACTGTCTGCGTCTGATGCAGGCTCCGGCGAACATGCTGACAGAACTGATGTGTCCGCTGGCCCGCAGCCTTTCGGGACGCAACGGAAGCGACTCGACGGCTGTACTCGTGCGCTCCAATCTCGAGGGTCGGAAAGTGTCGGAGGCTCTCGAAAGCCACGGGATACGTCATATACTTCTGACTCAGCACGACCTGTTCCGGGGCGCGGATTTCAAGACCCTGTGGAGCCATCTGGCAGTATGCGAACGTCCCGAGCGACATTCCGAATGGGCGCGGCTCATCTATCAGTGTCGCGGAACCCGAACACTGTCGGAGGCCCGCCAGCTCACCGGCAGGATGAACAGAATGGCAATCTGCCCGAAGACTCTTCTCGACATGGACAGTCCCACCGACATCGAGAACGCAGCAAGCATACTGAACGACATTTCGGCCACTGTCTGCGTCATCGACACCGAGACAACAGGTCTCAATGTGGACGAGGACGATATCGTGCAGATTTCGGCTGTGAAAATGTGCGGCGGCTCGATTATTCCGGGTTCGGAATTCAATGTCTACATACGCAGCGAAAGGCAGGTGCCGGCAATGCTCGGCGACGTCGAGAATCCGCTGGCCGACCTGCTCGGACGTGTCGACGCAGTCGAACCGTCTGCGGGTCTGATGATGTTCGCCCAATATATCGACGGCTGCATTCCCGCGGGTCACAATCTCGGGTTCGACATCGCCATACTCCGCAACAACATCTCACGCCATACCACACTGCCGACGCCCGAATGCCTTGCCGACGGGAACAGCGGCATTGATACCCTGAGGCTTTCGCGCCTGCTGTATCCGAATCTGTGGAGCCACAGCCTCGGCTTCATGACGGGCTATCTCGGACTCAAGGGGGTCAACTCCCACCTGGCCGACGACGATGTGGCGGCGACGGCCGAACTGCTGTGCGCCCTCGCTCCGACCATCGTCGACCACTCGGCGTCTCACCGCAATTTCCGCGCGGAGGAACGCACGCGCCGCATTGCCGCGCGCTTCGAGGCGCGTTACGGCGAACTCTACAGAAACACATTGACAATCATGGACTCACCCGAGGACGAGGACGACCGCTGCTCGGCACTCGCCCGGGCGTTCGACAGGGCTTATATGCACTTCCTTGTGCAAGGTGCCGTCAAGGCCATACCTCACTTCGGATATGTCATCGACCTCATTGACAAAATAATAGTTGACCGCGGCAATGAGCATACGCTGAGAGCCCAGGCATCGGCGCACCTCAACGAAATCCTCGGGTTCAACGAGGGCGACCTGTTTGCGCAAGGAGTGGTCCGCGAACGGCTCATTGTCCTCACCGTCCATAAAGCCAAAGGCATGGAGATGGACAACGTCGTGATTCACAACGCCTCGTCGGGCTTCGGCTCTGAGGAGGAATCGATGCGCATCCTTTATGTCGCCATGTCGAGGGCCCGACAGCGCCTTGTCGTGTGCTGCTCGACCGACCCGACAAGACGTCTGGGAGAACTTGTCCAACGCTTCGAAAGCATAAGCCCCCAGGACCAGACAATCATGCGGATGCAAGAGTACCGGCATACACATTAAACGCTATTATACTTTGATTATGAAACACATACTCATCCCGGCAATATTACTTTCCGCCGTCGCCGCATCGGCACAGACTCCGTCCGACGCCGTATTCGACTTCAACAATCCGGCATCGCTGACTCCGGCGCTGACCGAACCGGCCGTCAAGGACTGGGTGGACCTCGACGGACGCACTTTCACCGACGGAACAGCCGAAATAAGCTTTACGGCATCAAGCTCAGGCAATACCCATGTGCGCCTTTTCCATCCCTACGACGGACCCTGCGACGTCCGAATCTACGATGGCGAGACCCTGACGGCACGCAGCACCGACGCCTCGCTGCTGCTGCGTGAAATCAGATTCGAGATGTCGGTGAGCGGCGCGGCCACAGGCAGCGCCGACATCAACTTCTCCCCTTCGTGCGGAAGCTTCGACTGGGCAGCTGAGACATGGACGGCACCCGCGGGTGGAGTGGCTGAAGTGTCACTGACGTCCGTACGCCAGAGCCGTCTTGCGCGCATGACGGTAAGTTTCGAGCCCAATCCTGCCGGCGCATGCTTCCCCGTCGTGGAGGACAAGGCAGGTGAAGCCGTCTTCTACACAATCGACGGAGTCCGCCTTGCCCATGCTCCGGAGAATCGGGGCGTCTACATCCGCATTCAGGGCGGCTCAGCCCGGAGGGTACTCGTCCGTTAATTTGCATATTCCACCGCAAGAGGCTATCTTTGCATTGTCATTAAACCATCGACAACAGATTCCTAAAGACCACACAACATCACCTTTACCTCTATAAAACACATGAAGCTCAAGACAATCGCAGCACTTGCCGCAGCGGCTCTCCTCGGAGTGGCTGCATCGACTGCGCAGACTCCCAAGACGGAATTCCGCGGCGCATGGCTGCACACTATCTTCCAGGGCCAGTACAAGAGTCAGACCACCGACCAGAACAAGGCCTATCTCATCAGTCAGCTCGACAGCCTCAAGGATGCAGGCGTCAATGCAGTGCTCTTTCAGGTGCGTCCGCAGAGCGACGCACTCTATGCCGACGCCCTCGAACCCTGGAGCCGCTTTCTGACCGACGGCGGCAAGGCTCCCGAACCTTTCTGGGATCCCCTGCAGTTCATGATCGACCAGTGCCACCTCCGCGGAATGGAGCTTCATGCATGGCTCAACCCCTACCGCGTCACGTCCAACAAACGCCAGACCCTTCCTCAGAGCCATATATACCACAGTCATCCCGAGCGTTTCATCCGCTACGACGGCAAGCTGTATTTCGATCCCGGCCAGCCTGAAAACCGCGAGTTCATCGGCCGCGTGGTCGACGACATCGTAGCCCGCTACGATGTGGACGGCATCCACTTCGACGATTATTTCTATCCCTATCCGGTCAAGGGCATGGAATTTGCCGAGGACTACTCCTACAGACTCTACGGCAACGGCATGAGCCGCGAC
>JAIDUY010000433.1 GCA_029059965.1 Muribaculaceae bacterium | reverse complement strand
ATACAATCGAGGAACTCGAGCGCACACTCGCCTCTCTCATCGACCGCGAGGAATACGAAGAGGCCGAACGCGTCAGCGAGATTCTCAAGCGCAAGAAAGCCGAAAGCAACAACGACGAAAACACCTAATATCCTATATTCTATGAAAAACTTAAATACAAAAGTCCGTCTGGCCACGATGAACTTTCTGGAGTTCGCCGTGTGGGGCGCCTACCTGATTTCGATGGGCATGTACCTCGCCACCAACGGCCTCGGCCCCGATGTATTCTGGTTCTATACCGTCCAGGGACTTGTATCCATCCTTATGCCCGCCCTGATCGGCATCGTCGCCGACCGCTGGATACCCGCCCAGATGACACTGTCGCTGTGTCATCTCCTTGCCGGTGCCTTCATGATTGCCACCGGCTTCATGGCCTTCCGCGATCTTTCGGTCTACGGCACGATTCATTTCAACGACGTCTTCCCGCTCTATACCGCGTCCGTGGCATTCTTCATGCCCACAATTGGCTTAAGCAACTCAGTGGCCTTCAATGTCCTGGAACAAAAAGGCATGAGCACCGTCACCGACTTCCCGCCCATCCGCGTGTTCGGCACCGTAGGCTTCATCTGCGCCGAGCTGTTCGTCAATTTTGTGGCAGTCGGAGACACTACCATCCAGCACTCCGCAGCCCAGTTCTACACCTCGGGCATCCTGAGCCTTCTCCTTGCCGCCTACTGCCTCACACTGCCCAAATGCCCCTGCAAGCCCAACGCCAGCAAGTCGCTGGCCGACGCACTGGGCATCAAGGCCTTCCGCCTTTTCCGTCGCAAAGAGATGGCTATCTTCTTCATCTTCAGCATGCTCCTTGGCGTATCGCTTCAGATTACCAACAGCTACGGATCGGACTTCATCTACTTCTTCTCGAAGCTTGAAGAGTACAGCCAGGGCTTCATGGACGGATGGTGGGCCAACAACCCGACATTCCTTATCTCCATCAGCCAGGGCGCCGAAGCTCTGTGTATCCTGATGATTCCGTTCTGCCTCAAGCGATTCGGCATCAAGGGTGTGATGCTCATGGCCATGTTCGCCTGGGTACTCCGCTTCGGCCTGTTCGGCATCGGCAACACCAACTTCCCCGGCGTAAGCTTCCTGATTCTGTCGTGCATCGTCTACGGTGTGGCCTTCGACTTCTTCAATGTCTCCGGCGGCATCTACGTCGACCAGCAGACCGAGCCTGCGCAGCGCTCGTCGGCTCAGGGACTGTTTATGCTGATGACCAATGGCATCGGCGCCTCCATCGGAACCATCATCGCCGGTTCGTGCGTGGTCAACCACTTCGTCAAGGCTCCCGGCCTGTCGCTTGAGCAGCAACTCACCGGCTGGCATACATCGTGGCTTATCTTCGCGGCCTACGCGCTGGTTGTGGCCATCCTGTTCATGATTATCTTCCGTGCGCCCAAGGATAATGGCGAAACAAAGAAACAGATAGAGCAGGCCGAGGAAATCCCCGCCGAAAATATCTGACACATACAAGGATGATACGCTTCTACGCTCCCGACATTGCCGAGATTCCCGTCCTTCCCGAGGTCGAGAGCGGACATGCCGTACGCGTGCTGCGGCACCGCGAGGGCGATTGCGTCGAGGTTGTCGACGGCAAGGGCAACCTATATGGCTGCACCATCACCGACGCCCACCACAAGCACACGATGCTGCGCGTCGACAGCGTCCGCAGTCTTCCCAAAGTATGGACGCCGGAAATCACCCTTGCCGTAGCCCCGACCAAGAACATCGACCGCATGGAATGGCTCGTCGAGAAGCTTGTCGAGATTGGCGTCGACCGCATCGTGCCCCTGCGCTGCGAACGCTCCGAGCGCCGCGAGCTCAAGACCGAAAGACTTGAGAAAATCGCCGTGTCGGCAATGAAGCAGAGCCTGAAGGCTGTCCTGCCCGACATCACGCCTGTGACGCCGCTCAAAGCCTTCCTGCCCGAAGTCAAGGCCGAGTGCCGGGCCGTGGCATGGTGCGACGCCGAGTCGGAGCGACATCTGCTGGCCTCCACATACCGTCCCGGCAGCGACATCGCCATACTCATCGGACCCGAGGGCGACTTCACGCCCGAGGAGGTTGCGATGGCTCTCGATGCCGGCTTCACGCCCGTCACCCTCGGCGACAACCGCCTGCGCACCGAGACCGCCGCTCTGGTGGCCGTCGACACAGTCCACATCATCAACCAATTTGTAAGCAACAAGACAGACATATGACACCGCTCCAGTATTTCGCATCCCGTCCCGGATTCTTCCTCATCGCAGGTCCGTGCGTCATCGAGAACGAAGAGATGGCATACCGCACCGGACGCCACATCAAATCCGTGTGCGACGCCCTCGACATACCATTCGCATTCAAGGGCAGCTACCGCAAGGCCAACCGCAGCCGCCTCGACTCGTTCCGCGGCATCGGCGACCTCAAAGCCCTCAAAATCCTGGCCGACGTGGGCCGCGAACTCGGAGTGCCCGTCGTTACCGACATTCACGAGCCGCAGGAGGCCGCCATGGCCGCCGAGTTCGTCGACATCCTCCAGATTCCGGCCTTCCTCTGCCGCCAGACCGACCTCCTCATCGCCGCCGGACACACAGGCAAGACCGTCAACATCAAGAAAGGACAGTTCCTCGCCCCGGACTCCATGCACTTCGCTGTGGAAAAAGTGCGCGAAAGCGGCAACGACCAGGTCTGCGTCACCGAGCGCGGCGTGTCGTTCGGCTACGGCGACCTCATCGTCGACTACCGCGGCATCCCCGTGATGCAGCAGACCTGCCGGGCGCCCGTCATCGTCGACTGCACCCACTCGCTGCAGCAGCCCAACACGGCGGCAGGCGTCACCGGCGGCCGTCCCGAGCTCATCGAGACCATTGCCCGCGCCGCAGTAGCCGTAGGCGCCGACGGCCTCTTCCTCGAAACGCACCCCAATCCATCCGAAGCCAAGAGCGACGGCGCCAACATGCTGCCCCTCGACCGCCTCGAAGGACTCATGGTACGCCTCAAGGCCATCCGGAGCACCATCGACTCATTCCGGTCCTGACCACAGGCACCGCACCAACATCACGATTATGAAACTATCATCACTTATAGCACCTTTCGCCGCAGCGGCCCTGCTTGCCGTCGCCCCCGCCGCACAGGCACAGAGCGGTATCCGCAACCCCATGACGCAGGCCGTGCTCTCGGTCTACGAGGAAGAGCTGCGCGAGAACCCCAACAACTACGAAGTGCTGATGAACCGTGCCGAGGAGTACTTCCGCCACGACGAGTTCATCCGCGCCCTCGACGACATCAACCGTGCCATCGAACTCATCCCCGCTTCCGAGCAGGAGACCATGCTCCATGCCCGCATGCTGCGCGCCGGTATCTATAACCAGACTCACCGAAGCGCCGAAGCGCTTGCCGACCTCACCGAGGCCGAACGCCTCGCTCCCGGCTCCTACGCCGTGGTGCACCAGAAAGCCAACACCGAGTTCGCCACCGGCGACTACCCCCGCGCCAAGGCCGACTATCAGCGCATGATACGCCTCAACCCCCGCGGCTCCGAAGCCTACATCGGCCTCGCCCGCGTGGCCGTCAAGGAAAACAACATGGGCGTAGCCAACGAGATGCTCGAAAGCGCCGTGAACCTCGACCCCAACAACGCCGACACCTACATACGGCGCGCCGAAGTCCGCAAGGCCATGAACAACCACAACGGCGCCGTCGACGACCTCATCCTCGCCCTCAGCGTCGACAGCGAGAACAGCCGCGCCATGGCAGCGCTCGTCGAGTACGGCAACACCAACTATCCCGCCACCATGGCCGGACTCAGCAGCGCCGTCAGCGCCGCGCCCCGTATCGGCATGTACCGCTACCTGCGCGCCGGCATCGCTCAGGCTCATTACCACTACCTTGCCGCCCTTCAGGACTACCAGACCATCATCTCGGAACGCCTCTACAACTATCACGGCATCTATGCCTCGATGGCCGAATGCCAGTTCGCGCTGTGCCGCTTCGACGAAGCCCTCAACAACATCGACTACGCCCTCGGCATGGTCCGCGACAACACAAGTTCCTACTACGCCCTGCGCTCGCGCATACTCCGCGCCATGGGACGCCTCGACGACGCAATCGCCGCCGCACTCATAGCCACGACATCCGACAGCCAGAACGGCGACGCACTCACCGAGCTCGCCCTCGCCTATGCCGCCAAGGGACGCTACGACGAGGCCTCGACACTGCTTGGCGAGGCTTCGCTCAACGATGCCGAAGACCCGCGCTACCCCATGCTACGCGCCTGGGTACTCGAGACCGGCCTCAACAACCCCAACGCCGCCGCACAGCAGTACCGCAAAGTGGCCGACATGGACCATTTCTTCGTCGACAATCCCCGCTCGCTCAAAGGATTCGCGCTGCTCTTCCTCGGCGAGAGAGAACAGGCCGACCGATGGATGGAGAACATACTGCGCACCGTCGACGACCACGACGGCGTCGTCAAC
>JAIDUY010000432.1 GCA_029059965.1 Muribaculaceae bacterium | reverse complement strand
TATTTTCTCGTTGGGGATGCCCATGTCCACGATGGAGTGGACCTTGTCGCGCACCAGCGGCAGAATCTCGGAGTAGTCGTTGCCCTTGTCCTTGCCGCCGAGGATGAGGACCACAGGGGTGGTCATGGCCTCGAGGGCGTACCAGCAGGAGTTGACGTTGGTGGCCTTGGAGTCGTTGACCCAGCGCACGCCGTCGATGGTGGCGACGTACTCAAGGCGGTGCTCCACGCCCTCGAAGTCGCTCAGGGCGCGGCGCAGGGTGTCCTTGCGCACGTCGAACAGGCATGCCGACAGGCCGGCGGCCATGGAGTCGAACACGTTGTGGAGGCCGCTGAGGGCGAGGTCGGCGCGGGGCATGGCCATGCAGGTGCCGGGAGTGTCGAAGATGAGCTGGTTCTCGGCGTCGATGTATGCCGCGGTGCCTTCTTCCTGATGCTCGGCGAAGGGGAGCATGCGGGCGTCGGTGGTGATGTGGCGCAGCTGTTCGGTGATGACGGGGTCGTCCTGCCAGAAGATGAAGGTGTCCGAGGGCGGCATGTTCTGCAGGATGCGGAACTTGGCGTTGACGTAGTTCTGCATCACGTAGTCGTAGCGGTCGAGGTGGTCGGGGGTTATGTTGAGCAGCACGGCCACGTTGGCCTTGAAGTCGTACATGTTGTCGAGCTGGAAGCTGCTGAGTTCCACCACGTAGACGGCGTGCGGGTCGCGGGCCACCTGATAGGCGAGGCTGTGGCCGACGTTGCCTGCCAGTCCGGCGTCGATGCCGGCGCTGGTGAGGATGTGGTGGATGAGCATTGTGGTGGTTGTCTTGCCGTTGCTGCCCGTTATGCAGACCATGCGCGAGTCGGTGTACCGTCCGGCGAACTCGATTTCGCTGATGACGGGTATGTCCTTGGCGCGCACGCCCAGAATGACGGGGGCGTCCAGGGGTATGCCGGGGCTCTTGACCACTTCGTCGGCGTTGAGGATGAGCGCGGGGGTGTGTCCGCCCTGCTCGTATGCTATGCCTTCTTTTTCAAGGATTTCGCGATAGCGTGGCGCTATGGTGCCGCTGTCGCTCAGGAACACGTCCATACCCTTGTCTTTGGCGAGGATGGCGGCACCGGTGCCGCTCTCGCCGGCGCCGAGCACTACGAGGCGCCGCTTTGCATTTGTTGTCATTTCAGTATCTTGTGTCACTGTATCAGCGTATTTTGAGGGTCACGAATGTCACAACGGCCAGGATGAGGCCGATAATCCAGAAGCGGGTCACAATCTTGGACTCGTGGATGGGGGCGAAGGGGCGCTGGATGATGGCCTGTATGCTGCCGTCGCCGGGCTTCTGGTAGTGGTGGTGCAGGGGTGTCATCTTGAAGATGCGCTTGCCGCCGGTGCGCTTGAAGTAGGCCACCTGAAGGATGACCGACAGGTCCTCGATGTAGAACAGGGCGCAGAGGATGGGCAGCAGCAACTCCTTGTGGATGAGGATGGCGAACACGGCGATGACGCCGCCGAGGGTGAGGCTGCCCGTATCGCCCATGAAGACGTTGGCCGGATAGGCGTTGAACCACAGGAAGCCCGCGAGGGCGCCTATGAACGCGGCCATATACACCACAAGCTCCTCGCTGCCCGGCACATACATGATGTTGAGGTAGGCCGAGTAGATGAGGTTGCCGCCGAGGTAGGCCATGGCTGCCAGCGCTATGCCGGCAATGGCCGAGAGACCCGCGCACATGCCGTCGAGGCCGTCGTTGAGGTTGGCGCCGTTGCTGGTGGCGGCCACAAGGAAGATTGTGATGAGGAAGAACACTATCCATCCGCCGGCCTCGGCATAGTCGCCGGCCCAGGACGTCAGTGTGGAGTAGTCGAAGTTGTTGTTCTTGACGAAGGGGATGGTGGTCTGCGGAGCCTTGACGACGTCGCCGGCGTCGTAGAGCACCTGCTCGACGCGGTTGGTTTCCTCGCTGATGACCTCGCGGTTCTCGACGATTACCATCGACGGGCTCAGATACATCGTTACGGCCACAACGAGGGCGATGCCCACCTGGCCGATAATCTTGTACTTGCCCTTGATGCCGTCCTTGTTGCGCTTGCGGAACTTCATGTAGTCGTCCAGGAAGCCGATTGCGCCGAGCCACACCGTGGCCAGCAGCATCAGCAGCATGTAGGTGTTGCCGAGGTTGCCTATCAGCAGGCAGGGTGTGACGATGGACACGATGATGATGATGCCGCCCATCGTGGGGGTGCCTTTCTTCTCGATCTGTCCCTGCAGCGAGAGGTCGCGGATGATTTCGCCTATCTGCATCTTCTGCAGGCGGTGGATGATGGCGCGTCCGACGAACAGGGCCATGAGCAGGCCGATGACGAAGGCGGCGCCGGAGCGGAATGTGATGTAGCTCATCAGGCGCACGCCCGGCACGTTGCTGTCCTGAAGCAGGTCAAAGAGGTAGTACAGCATTGTCTGTTTGCTTGTTTGTCCGGGCGTCGAGGGCGCGGCGGCATTCCTCGCGGTCGTCGAAGTGCTCGGTACGGGTCTTGGTAATCTGTTCGGTCTCGTGGCCCTTGCCGGCTACGAGAACTACGTCGCCGGGCTGTGCGGCGGCGATTGTGCGGGCTATGGCCTCGCGGCGGTCGACGATGACGGTGGCGGCGGCGCGGCGCTCGGGGCTCAGTCCGGCCAGCATGTCGTCGATGATGGCCCCGGGGTCCTCGGAGCGGGGATTGTCGGAGGTGAGCACCAGGTTGTCGCAGCGCACGTCGGCGGCTGCGGCCATCAGGGGTCGCTTGCCCTTGTCGCGGTCGCCGCCGGCTCCGCAGACGCAGTAGACGTGTGTGCCGTCGGACACTATCTCGGCGATTGTGTCCAGCACGTTGACAAGCGCGTCAGGCGTATGGGCGAAGTCCACGATGGCCGTCACGCCGTCGGCGCTGCGGAAGGGCTGGAAGCGTCCGGCAACGGGGTGCAGGGCGCTGACGGCGCGCAGTACTTCCTCGCGTGGCCAGCCCAGCAGCAGGGCGGCGCCGTAGACGGCGGCGAGGTTCGAGGCGTTGAAGCGTCCGGCGAAGAGAGTCTCGGCCTGGGTGCCGTCGAAGTCGAGCAGCATGCCGTCGATGCGGTCCTCGACCACACGCACGGTGTAGTCGGCCACGCCGCGGATGGAGTATGTGGCCTTGCGGGCGGCGGTGTTCTGCACCATCACGGCGCCGTTGCGGTCGTCGGCGTTGACCAGGGCGAAGGCCTCGGCGGGAAGCCCGTCGAAGAAGCTCTTCTTGGCGCGCAGATAGGCCTCGACGGTCTTGTGGTAGTCGAGGTGGTCGCGGGTGAGGTTGGTGAAGATGCCGCCGTCGTAGCTCAGACCGGCGATGCGGTGCTGGTCGGCGGCGTGGCTGCTGACCTCCATTGCGGCGAAGGTGCAGCCGGCGTCGGCCATGCGGCGCAGCAGGGCGTTGAGGTACAGCGGATGCGGGGTGGTGTGGTCGGCGGCTTCGGAGGCGCCGTCGACGATGTTGGCCACGGTAGAGATGAGTCCGGCCTTGTGTCCGAGCAGGCGTGCCAGGCTGTAGAGCAGCGTGGCGACGGTGGTCTTGCCGTTGGTGCCGGTCACGCCCACGAGGGTGAGTTCCTCGGACGGGTCGCCGTACCAGCGCGCGGCCAGGCGTCCGAGGGCCTCGCGGGTGTCGGCCACGCGAATCCAAATCACGCCTTCGGGCAGATTGTCGGCCTTTTCCTCGGCCACGATATAGCGGGCGCCGGCGGCCAGGGCCTTGCCTATGTAGGCATGGCCGTCAGAAGCGACGCCGCGCACGGCCACGAACATGGCTCCGGGCACGACGGCGCGCGAGTCGTCGGTCAGGGCGGCGACTATTTCGCTGTCGGTGACATTCCCCTGTATGTCAATGATTTCTATGGCGTCGAGCAGGCCGCCTAAATCGGGATGGGTGCTTATATTCTCGTTTGTCAATTCTGAATCGGTTTTTGGAATTCAAAGTTACGCAAACTTGAGCATAAAAAATGCCAATCTCCCGAAAAAGTTATTGACAAAAATCAAGTGCCTGCCCCGACGCATAAAAACACAAAATACCCCGCCAGTGTCTCTGCGGGGTATTCCGTATGTTTTTCCATGTGCCTGCCGGGGGTCAGTGGCGGAGGGTGAGGTGGACGCGGGTGCCGGGGCTGGCGGTAGTGCCGGCGGCGGGACTCTGCTCGTCGACGTAGCCCGTGCCGCTGAACACTACGGCGTAGCCTGCCTCTTCAAGGCGGGCAAGGGCTTCGCGGAAGCTGACGCCCTTGACGTCGGGCACCTGTCCGGAGGGGTATCCGGTGGCGGGGGCGCCGAAGGTGCGTGCGCGCTCTACGCCGAGGGTGCGGTGCAGGGTGCGGTTACGCTCGGCGTCGAAGCTGGTGTGCAGCAGGGGTGTGTTGCCGCTGCCGGGCGTGGGTCGGAACTCGGGGTTCTCGTCGAGCATGCCGCGGGCGTACATCTTGAGTGCCACATTCTTGAGCACCTGTCCAGAGCTGAATCAGGGGCCGCGGTAAGGCACCTTGGGGTCGGAGATGACCACCACGCAGGTGTAGCGCGGGTTCTCGTAGGGGAAGAAGCCG
>JAIDUY010000431.1 GCA_029059965.1 Muribaculaceae bacterium | reverse complement strand
AGCTTACCGTCGGAGGGACGACGACGTTCGATTCGCTTATATCCGCCCTGGATGTAGGCGCGTCCATCGGCAGTGAGAACACCGTCGGCCACGTAGGGACCTTCGGCCGACGGAAGTTCGCGGCGCACGCGACCCGTGGCGGCGTCGACAATGTAGATGCCGTCGTGCTTGGGCACGGCCACACGTCCGCGGCCGAGGACTACGGGACGGGCGAAGAGCGACGCGCCTGTCGGGATGCTCCATACGAGGCTGCCGTCGGCCTTGCTCACGGCGCGGGCGTGGCCGAGCGAGTTGCCGAAGTAGACCTTGCTGTCGTCGAAGCCCAGGCGGGTGAATACCGACGCGCTGTCGGCCCATACCTTTTCGACGGCATAGCCATCGGGAGCCACGACAGGACGTGCGACGGGACGATTCATCGGCTTGTGGGTCGTGCTGACAGGCCATGCGATACGGGGCTGAGGCTCTTCGCCGAGAGGCTTGTTGTAGATGTGCACCCACTGCGGGTCGACCTCGACGATGGAGTAACCGTAGTCGCCGTTGCGCATGTCGAGGGCGCGCACCATGCCGCAGGGCAGGTCGCTGCCGCTGCCGTCGCCACCGGCCGTATAGTAGCGGCTGGTGTGATAGTGTCCGTTGATATGTCCGATTACGGGGAAGTCCTCGAGCACGGCCATGTAGTCGGCACAGTTGTCGAGGTCGTCGAGCAAGGGATAGTGGTTGAAGTTCAGTACCTTCATGCCGGGCTTGACCTCGCGCTCGAGAGTGCTGCACAGCCAGTGCAGGTCCTCCTGCTTGATATGTCCGTCGCCCATCTTCATGTAGGGGCCGCAGTTGATGCCGACGATTACGAGCGAGTCGACGGTGGTAACGAAGCGGTCGTTGCCCCACAGATCGACGAATGTCTTCGTGGCGCTCTGACTCCAATTGTTCTCGTGGTTTCCGGGCAGTACGTAGAGCGGATGGCTTATGCTGTCGAGGATGCTCTTTACATTTGCCAGCTGCTCGTCGGAGCCCTCGTTGGTGAGGTCGCCGTCGACGATGACAACATCGAAGGGTCGGGCATTGATTTCGCGGACGGCCTGCCGCAGGCGCGCCTCGTTCTCGTTTCCGGGAGTGACATGGATGTCGCTCAGCACGGCTATGCTCTGCGCCACGGCGGGCAGCGATAGTGCCGCCATAATGGACGACGCAATCAGTAATCTGTGTTTCATGGATTTATAGCACTACAAATGTGATAGTTGTTTTATGTTCGGTCGCTGCGTCGGCACAAAAGTGCCGGCGGTAGATGCAAAGATACGAACTTTATCCCGTACATGCGCGTTCCTAAATACAAAAAGACCGACGCATATTCACCACAAGTAAAATTAAGTAAATTTTCTAAACCTTTTCAAGAGCTTGTGTGTTAGAATATCAAAATAAGAAAAAAACAAAATCTCATAAACTATTATTTAAGACCGTTATGAAAAAAGTCGCATTATTCATGGTCCTCGCCTTAACCGGCGCAGCTGCATTCGCTCAGGTCAACCGCAACGAGCTCCGTCAGCTTCAGAACTTCCTCAACCAGCCCGCAGAGCACGCGGCCACCAATGCACAGGCCCTCAACATCACCAACCTCAATGACCCCAGCACCTGGGAAGGGGTCACAGTCGTAGGACTGTCTCTTCTACACATATCCGAGCCCACGAG
>JAIDUY010000430.1 GCA_029059965.1 Muribaculaceae bacterium | reverse complement strand
CGCCTTCGTCTGGTGGGCTGGGCGTTGTTTTTACCAGACAGGAATTCTATTTTAATCTTTTTTATCTCCATGACATACTCTATTAAAGATGTATATCATGAACAGACGGCGGGGGGCTGAGGTTCGGTCAAACCAGCTCGCAGAGCAAGGTGGCGGGGGTGGCGTCGACGACGCGGACACGGACGGTCTGCCCTACTTTGGCGTCGCCGCGGTCGAAGACGGCGGCCTTGTTCTGACTCGTGCGTCCGACCATGCGGTCGGTGCTGCGCTTGGACACGCCTTCAACGAGGACGTCGAACTCGCGGCCGATGTCGCGGCGGTTGGATTCCATCGACAGCTCTCCCTGGAGGGCTATCATGCGGTTGAGGCGTTCGATTTTGACTTCCTCGGGGATGTTGTCGGGCATGGTGCGGGCGGCGAGGGTGCCGGGGCGCTCGCTGTACTTGAACATGAACGAGGAGTCGAAGCCGACCTCGCGCATGAGCGAGAGTGTCTGCTCGAAGTCCTCTTCGGTCTCGCCGTGGAAGCCGGTGAAAACGTCAGTGCTGATGCCGCAGTCGGGCATGGCGGCGCGAATGGCGGCGATGCGTCCGAGGTACCACGCGCGGGTGTACTTGCGGTTCATGGCGGCGAGGACGCTGTCGCTTCCGCTCTGCACGGGCAGGTGGATGTGGCGGCAGATGTTGGGCCGCGAGGCCATGGCGGCGATGATGGCGTCGCTCATGTCCTTGGGGTGCGACGTGGTGAAGCGAACGCGCATCTGCGGGACGGCGTCGGCGACGGCTGTCAGGAGGGCGGCGAAGTCGGTGTCGCCGCTGCGGTAGCTGTTGACGTTCTGTCCCAGAAGAGTGACTTCGCGGAAGCCGCGCTCGGCAAGGTCGCGCACTTCGCGCAGGATGCTGTCGAGGGGGCGGGAGCGCTCGCGGCCTCGGGTGTAGGGCACGATGCAGTAGGAGCAGAAGTTGTTGCAGCCGCGCATGATGCTGACGAACCCACTGATGTTGGCTCCGGCGATGCGCACGGGCACGATGTCGCGGTATGTCTCGGTGGTGCTGAGCTCGACGTTGACGGCGGGCTGTCCGTTCTCGGCCGATGCGAGCAGGGCCGGCAGGTCGAGATAGGCGTCGGGGCCGACGACGAGGTCGACGCCGTAGTCGGCGACGAGTTCGTCGCGCAGGCGCTCGGCCATGCATCCTGCCACGCCGATGATGAGGCGTCCGCGGCCTGCGGCGAGCCGCTTGCGGCGCGTTGCGGCGAGGTCGCGCAGGCGTGCGCCGACGCGCTGCTCGGCATTGTCGCGTATGGAGCATGTATTGAGCAGAACGGCATCGGCATCCTCAAGGTCCGATGTCATGCCATAGCCGGCCATTCCGGCCACGGATGCTATCACTTCACTGTCGGCCACGTTCATCTGGCAGCCGTATGTCTCTATATAAAGGCGTCGCTGACGCTCTGTTATGTCCTTTTTCTCCATCAAAGTTTGCGCCTTTGCGCGGGAATGATTATTTTTGCGCAAAATTACAAAAAAAAGTGGACTCGGAACTCATAGGTTTCGCCGTCTTTATCGGCTCGGTCATCATTGCGGCGCTCGTTGAGCGTCGCAAAGCTAACCGTGGCCATAAGAATACGGCCAAGCCGCAGCGACATCGCGTTGAGCTGCCGCCCTTTACGCCGGCTCCCCCGCCTGCTCCCGCCGCGGCGCAGCCGTTCAGGGCGCCGTCGCCATTTCTGTCGGGCGAAAGTCTCCCTGCCGACGAAGGCTTGCGCGTCACTCCGCCGGAACCGCCCATGAAGCCCATGGAGGCCATTACGGACAAACGCCGGCGTCTGCCTCTGCCCGACGGAGGACTGCGCTCGGCCGTCATCTGGGGCGAGATTCTGAGGCGAAAGTTCTAAAACCTCTCTTTGTTGCCCCAACCTCTTTGCGAACAATACTTAAAATCTATCTACCAGCACAATGGCATTCAACACACTTAGCGCCGCAGAAGCCGCCGCAATGATCAAAAACGGCGACACCATCGGTCTGTCGGGCTTTACCGCCCCCGGCACACCCAAAGCCGTAACAGAGGCTCTTGCCGAAAAGGCTGTTAAAGAACACGAGGAAGGCCGTCCCTTCAAGGTGAACATGTTCACCGGCGCCTCCACCAGCGACCATGTCGACGGCGTGATGAGCCGCGCCAACGCCTACAACATGCGCGCCCCCTATCAGAACGTGCCCGACCTGCGCAAACGCATCAACGCACACGACTGCCACTACTTCGACCGCCATCTTTCCGAAATGGCCCAGGAAGTACGCTACGGCACATACGGTCCCATCGACTGGGCCATCATCGAGGCCGCTTCCATCGAGCCCGACGGCACTGTAGTGCTCGGCTGCGGTGTCGGCAACGTGCCCACATATGCCGCTCTGGCCAAGCATGTCATCATCGAGCTCAACGACAAGCTTCCCGCTTCGCTGCTGGGCATGCACGACATCTACACTCCCCTCGATCCACCCAACCGCCGCGAAATCCCCATCTACTCGCCGT
>JAIDUY010000043.1 GCA_029059965.1 Muribaculaceae bacterium | reverse complement strand
ATGCCGAACTTGGTGTCGGTCGAATAGTAGGGGCCGCCTATGAAACTGATGTCAAAGCCGTGCGACTTGTGCTCCTTGTTGCTTTCCTGGAAGTAGTCGACAATCTTTCCTATAAGATTCTTTTTCTCCTGACGCGGCACCGCGGGCACCGAAAGCGAATCGGGCGGATACATGGCAGGCAGCTCCGGCAAGGCCGCGCCGACATCGCCCGCAGGCATCGTGCGGACGGTCTGCGTGATACCGTCAGCGGCTGATGCTCCGAGAGTTGCGGTGCAGACAAAGATGAGTGTGATGAATAAATATAGGCCTTGCATAAGTGAATCGCTTTGTAATATTAACAAATAATGTTTAACTTTGTTATCGCGTAAAGACTCTTTTGACAAGATTATTACCAAAATGGAAACTATTTCGAAGCCCAACGTCAAAATACTGACCGACCTTCTCGCGGCCTACGGCGTGCGCCGCGCGGTAGTGTCGCCGGGCTCCCGAAACGCTCCGCTGACGGTGGCGCTGGACCGCTGCAGCGACATCTGCTGCACGACGGTCATAGACGAAAGGGCGGCAGCCTTCGCCGGACTCGGCATGGCTATGCGCGGCGAGCCTACGGCACTCGTATGTACCTCGGGAACAGCGCTCCTGAACTATGCTCCGGCTGTAGCAGAGGCATATTACAGCCGTATCCCCCTGATTGTCATCAGCGCCGACCGTCCCGCCGAATGGACTGACCAGCGCGACAGCCAGACCATAAGGCAGAATGGCGCGCTCGCCTCCATCGTGCGACGCAGCGTCGAAGTTCCCGACGACATGCCTGCCGCATTCGCCAACCGCCTGATCAACGACGCACTCACCGACGCCATCGGCGACATCCCCGGCCCCGTACACATCAACATGCCCCTGTGCCGTCCGCTAACAGCAATGTGCGACAGCGCCGAACTGCCCGACGGAATCAAAGTCGAAACCCTGCGCGCGTGCCGTCTGGACGAGTCGGACAGAGGAGTGCGCACGCTGTTCGAGCGCCTCAATGTATGCAGCCGCATAATGGTTGTGTCCGGCTCGCACCGCGGTATGCACATACCCGAGGCCTTAGCGTCGAATCCCTCGGTGGCCGTCATCGCCGAAGTCAATGCAAACACAGGAGACAGCTATGCCTCGCCTACGCTTTTCGACGGCTGTGATATCGCCGACGAATACCGCCCCGACATTATAGTAAGCCTTGGTGGTGCCCTTATTTCCGATGGATTCAAGGGCTTCCTGCGTTCATGCAAAGCAGAGGTGATAAGTGTGGGATACGACGACTGCATCGTCGACACATTCCGAGCCTCGCGACTTGTAAGGGCGGCGGCGGATGCCGACGATTTCCTAAGGCGCTGGGCCGGAGCAATGAACTCGCACTGCGAATCATCATACCGCAGCATGTGGGCCGCACTTGCATCGGAGCGGCGAAAAGCGGTCAGTCTGGCTGTCGGTTCGTCGCCGTGGAGCGACCTCAAGGCCGTCGGGATGCTCGCCGAAGCCCTCGCTCCCGAATCAATGCTCTTCATAGCCAACGGCATGAGCGCGCGCTACTGCCAGCTTGCCGACTGGAAGCGCCCCATGTTTGTCGGATCCAACCGCGGAGTGAGCGGCATCGACGGATGCACCTCGACCGCTGTAGGACTTGCCGCGACAACCGACAGAACCGTACTCCTTGTGAGCGGAGACATGGGTGCCGCCTACGACGTTGCGGCGCTGTCTGCGGGCATCGCAGGGCCGAACTTCAAGATGGCGGTTCTGGACAACGGCGGAGGCGACATCTTCCGCCATGTGGCCACAACGGCATCGCTGCCCGAGCGCGAGCGCCTGTTCGCGGTTCCGCCCGTCTTCCCTCTGGAAAAACTCGCCGATGCCTACGGCTTCGCCTATTTCAGAGCTTCGACAGCCGGGGAGGCCACGGAAGCCGTCAGACTGTTCATGGCCGAGGACTGCCGTCCGTCCATACTGCACATACTGACAGAGCCCGAAAACAATCAAACCATATACGACACATTATTTAAACGCAATAAGAAATGAGCCAGCAGACCGAACGCCGGTGGGAAACCATCAAGGAGTACACCGACATTCTTTTTGATTTTCACAAAGGCATAGCACGAATCACCATAAACCGACCGGAAGTCTACAACGCCTTCCGTCCGCAGACCAACCACGAGATACTCGACGCCCTCGACTACTGCCGCGACCACGCCGAAGTCCGCGTTGTGGTACTCACCGGCGCAGGCGACAAGGCCTTCTGCAGCGGCGGCGACCAGCACTACAAGAC
>JAIDUY010000429.1 GCA_029059965.1 Muribaculaceae bacterium | reverse complement strand
GCTTCAACGCTCCCACAACTCTGTTCGACGGCACCCCCGCCACCGGAGCCCTCAGCTATGAAATCCTCGTGAACGACGTGCCCCAGACCGGCAACACCACTTTCGGCGCTACCGAAAACGTGGCCGTGACAGTTCCCCAGGCCGGCAGCTACACCTTCACCGTTACCGTAAGCAACGCCAACGGCAAGAGCCCCAAGGCCAAGGCTACCACCTTCATCGGCAACGGCGTGCCCGAAGCTCCCACGGCAACTCTCGCTTATGAGAACGGCAACATGAACCTCAGCTGGACCGCAGTCAGCACCACCGCCGACGGCGGCTACATCGATCCCGCAGCCGTAACCTACACCGTAACCCGCTTCCCCGGCGAAGTTGTGGTTGCCGAGAATGTCAGCGTTACCGCTTTCAGCGAGGCCATCAACGCCCCCGCCGAATTGACCCAGTACTACTACACCGTAGTGGCAAGCAGCGCAGGTCTCAACTCCGCAGCAGCTCAGTCCAATGTCATCACTTTGGGCTCCATCGTTCCTCCCTACACCAACACCTTCGACACTGCTGCCTCCCTCGACGGATTCACCATCCTCGACGGCAACGGCGACGGCAAGAAGTGGCAATGGTATCAGCAGGCCGTGCGCATCTCGTACAACAGCAGCCTCAATATGGATGACTGGCTGATGACTCCTCCCATGGCCCTCGAAGGCGGCAAGGCTTACCTCGTCAAGTTCGACGCTGCCGGCAACGGCAGCTCCTTCCCCGAGCGCCTTGAAGTGAAGTACGGCACCGAACCCACCGCCGCAGGCATGACCGGCGTGCTCCACGAGCCCACCGTAATCCAGACCGGCAGCGGCGAATGGAAGAGCTTCGAGGCCTATCTCGTAGCTCCCGCAAACGGTGTTTACTACATCGGTTTCCACGGCATCTCCGACGCCGACCAGTTCTATCTCTGGCTCGACAACATCTCCGTTGGCGCTCCCACCGCCACAACCGCTCCCGGCAAGGTGACCGACATCGTCATCACCCCCGACTTCAACGGCGAACTCAAGGCTAACGTAGCCTTCAAGGCTCCCTCAGTCGATTTCGCAGGCAATGCACTCTCCGGCAACCTCACCAAGGTTGAAGTATCCCGTCTGGGCACCGTAGCCAAGACCTTCGAAAACGTAAGCGCAGGCGCAGCCCTCAGCTTCGACGACGTCCTCACCGAAGGCGGCAACGTCACCTACACCTTCCAGGCATACAACGCCACCGGCGCCGGTATGAACCAAGATGCCACCGTATTCATCGGCCCGAAGAAACCCGCCGCTCCCACCGGCATCACTCTCGTCGAGACCGCTACCGAAGGTCAGGTAACCCTCAGCTGGCAGCAGGTGACAACCGACGCCGACGGCCAGCCCCTCAACCCCGCACTCGTCGACTACATCGTATGTGAACCCGACAATGCTACCGGACAGTGGATTCCGATGTACACCACCATGGAGCTCAGCTACACATTCCAGGCTGTGCCCGCAGGTCAGCAGGACTTCGTGCAGTTCGCAGTATTTGCTCAGACCGCCGGCGGCAATACCGGCGCTGTATCTCCCATGATTCCCGTAGGTACTCCCTTCGACGGCCTGAACGAAAGCTTCCCCAACGGTACTCTGAACTATCCCATCGCCACCGGCTACACCGAAGGCGGTGCCTGGAGCATCGTTGACGACTCCAAGTTCAGCGACCTTGCCTCTGCCGACGGCGACAACGGCTTCCTCCTGATGCAGGGCCAGTACCTCAACGACAAGTCCAGCCTCATCTTCGGCAAGATCAGTCTTGCCAACGCTGTCAACCCCGGCCTCAGCTTCTACACCTTCAATATCGGCGGTGGCGAAAGCGAGGAAACCAAGAACATCAACGAAATCGCTGTCTACGTCAAGGAACCCGCCGATGCAGAATGGACTCTGCTCAACAACATCGTTATCGGCGACCTCAGCACCGAAGCTTCCTGGGTAATGGCTACTGTCGGCCTCCAGGCTTATGCCGGCAAGGTCATCGAACTCCGTCTCGAAGGTGTTATCAAGAAGTACGCCAACATCATGGTCGACGCCATCAAGGTCGGCTCCATGCTCGGCAACGACCTCGTGGCTCGCGGCATCTCCGTTCCTTCCACCGTCAAGGCGGGCGAGGACTATACGGTTGACGTAACCGTAGGTAACAACGGTACACAGGATGCTGCTGCATTCACCGTCGAACTCTACGCCGATCAGGAGAAGGTTGATGCCAAGACTGTCGAAGGTCTCGCCTCCGGCAAGAACGCTGTCGTTTCCTTCGACCGCACCATGAGCGCCGTGGCTGAAACTCCCGTTGTTTACTACGCAACCGTAGTCTACACAGCCGACGAGAACCCCAGCAACAACACTACTCAGGAGGCCACCGCCACTCCCAAGTTCTCCTCGCTCCCCGTTGTCGAGAACCTCAAGGGTGAGGCTGTTGCCGAAGGCGTCAAGCTGACTTGGGCCGAGCCCAACCTCGACGGCGGCGTTGCCGAAACCGTTACCGAAGACTTCGAGAACGCCGATTCCTGGGCTCAGGAAATGGACGGCTGGACATTCATTGACCAGGACGACTCCGCTGTCGGTGGCTTCGAGGGTTCCGACATACCCGGCATCACCGTCGGTGAATCCAAGGTTGCCTTCTTCGTATTCGACCAGGAAGCCGGTGGCTTCAACCAGACCTTCAACGGTCACAGCGGCCACAAGTATCTCGCTTCGATGTTCCGCTATGACGCCGGCCAGGTCAGCGACTGGGCTATCTCGCCCGTCCTGAGCGGCAACGCACAGACCGTAAGCTTCTACGCCAAGAGCTACAGCAGCGACTATCCCGAATCCATCGAAGTTCTCTACAGCAACGGCGGTCTCACCCCCGCAGACTTCATCAAGGTCAAGGACCTCAACCCCGTTCCCGGCGAATGGACCCTCGTTGAGGCCAACCTCCCCGCCGGCGCAAGCTACTTCGCTATCCACAGCACCGCCACCGACGCATTCATGCTCATGATCGACGACGTCACCTACGAGCGCGGCTCCTCCACAGCCAACCGCACCATCGTTGGGTACGACATCTATCGCGACGGCGTCAAGCTCAACACCGAGCCCGTCGGCGAATGCGAATACGTTGACGCTACCGCCGAAGGCGAACACACCTACGCTGTTGTCGCTGTCTACAACAACGGTATCTCCGCTCCCGCAACCGTTACAGTATCCAACAGCGGCGTGGCCGGCATCACCGCCGGTGTACGCATCGCTGCCGTAGACCACAACATCGTTGTCACCGGTGCCGAAGGCAAGAGCCTCGTCATCAACAGTGTTGACGGACGCACCGTCTTTGCAGGCATTGCAGATGCTCAGACCAAGGTCGCTGTCGCTACCGGTATCTATCTGGTACAGGTCGACAACACCGTGGCCAAGATTATCGTGAAGTAATCTAATCCATACATAAACCCTCCCGAAAGGGCGCATCCTCGGCGGATGCGCCCTTTCTTTCGACCCCGCAAAATACGGTGACAAAAAACGCGCATATGAGTTACAAACGAGGTACAAAATATGGCAAAATTGCAAATGTAACAATTCTGTAACAAAACAATCCGTTTTATAACTATCATATAATCAGACTTAAAACGGCTGTTTTTAAGTCTTGGAAATCAATGAAACACATTTTAACATTAAAATGCTTGACATCGCTGAAAACGTGAGTAATTTTGAAGCGTCGAAAGGAAAAAAAGACCTTCGGCCTCCTGAAAAAGACAGATTCAAAACTTCTCAATTCTCACGACTATGGCAAGCGCAAAATTCCAAACCAATCTGATGAGCCTTCAGGACAACATGATCAAC
>JAIDUY010000428.1 GCA_029059965.1 Muribaculaceae bacterium | reverse complement strand
GAAACGGATTTCCTTGACTACGACCTTGGTGCTCTTGGCCTTGATTTCCTTGGCCTTCTTTTTCTGCTGGTAGAGGAACTTCTGGTAGTCGAGAATCTTGCAGACGGGAGGATCGGCCTGGGCGCTGATTTCGACGAGGTCGAGCTCCTGCTCCTCTGCAATCTTCCTGGCTTCGTGAATGGAATAAATTCCGGGTGTGACATTGTCGCCCACCAGGCGGACCTGAGCGGCACGGATGTGCTCGTTGATGTTGTTGGGCGCCTGTTTTACCTGTCGCGGATCACGGCGGGGTGACATGGGCCGGCGTCCTCCGGCGGGTGCCCCGGGTCGCGGTGCGCCGGGGTTGAAGGGTGGTTTTTTATCCATTCAGAGTTTTATTGATTAATCATGGCGTTGACTTCGGATGTCAACAGGTCTGCAAAGGTAGCAATTTTCATCGAACCTAAGTCGCCTTCGCCCGGTTTTCTTACGGAAACTTCGCCATTTTGTGCCTCTTTGTCGCCTACGATGAGCATATAGGGCACTCGTTTGAGCTGGTTGTCGCGTATTTTTCGGCCGAGGGTCTCGTTGCGGTCGTCAATCGACAGGCGGATATCGCTCTCTTCGAGTTGACGTGCCACTTCCTTGGCGTAGTCGAGGAACTTGTCGCTGACGGGGATTACGGCCACCTGCTCGGGGGCGAGCCACAGGGGGAAATGGCCGGCGGTGTGCTCCAGAAGCACGGCCACGAAGCGTTCCATCGAGCCGAACGGAGCACGGTGAATCATGACGGGACGGTGCTTGGCGTTGTCGGCTCCGGTATATTCGAGTTCGAAGCGCTCGGGCAGGTTGTAGTCGACCTGGATTGTACCGAGCTGCCAGCGGCGGCCGATTGCGTCCTTGACCATGAAGTCAAGCTTGGGACCGTAGAAGGCGGCTTCGCCGAGTTCGGTGCGGGCGTTGAGGCCCTTTTCGGCACAAGCCTCGATGATGGCCTGCTCGGCCAGGTGCCAGTTCTCGTCGCTGCCGATGTATTTCTCCTTATGCTCGGGGTCGCGCAGACTGATCTGGGCTTCGAAGTTTTCGAACTTGAGGCACTTGAAGATGTAGAGGATGATGTCCATCACCTTGAGGAACTCGTCCTTTATCTGGTCGGGAGCGCAGAAGATGTGGGCGTCGTCCTGCGTAAAGCCGCGTACTCGTGTCAGGCCGTGGAGCTCGCCGCTCTGCTCGTAGCGGTAGACGGTACCGAACTCAGCAAGGCGCAGGGGCAGGTCGCGGTAGGAGCGGGGGAGTGCGCGGAAGATTTCGCAGTGGTGGGGGCAGTTCATGGGCTTGAGCAGGTATTCCTCGCCTTCCTCGGGGGTGTGGATGGGCTGGAAGGAGTCCTTGCCGTACTTGGCGTAGTGGCCGGAGGTGACGTAGAGCTGCTTGT
>JAIDUY010000427.1 GCA_029059965.1 Muribaculaceae bacterium | reverse complement strand
GGGTAAAGGGGCGGCGGGGGTGGGCATAACTTTGCAGTGCAAACCAACACAAAAACAAGCGTATGGAAAACGAAATCATCAATCCTGCCGAAGACGCGGCTATGCAGCCTATTGCAGAGGGACGCGTCAACGAAGCAGCGGCGCACGATGCGGACGCGGGCACGGAAGCCGCAGGCGGCACGGCGGACGGCGAGGCTACTCCCCCGCCCTACGACCCCGAGGCGCTGGGGCGCGACATCGCCATGCTCCGCGCCATAGGCAGCAATGCACAGACGGCAGCATTCCTGACAGAGCTCGCCGGAGGCGGCGAGCCATCTCAGCTGCTGCGCAAGTACTTCCCCGACGAATTCGCCCCGGCCGAGGCCGACAGCGAGGCTGCTCCCGACAGCGAGCCGGCAATGTTCCGCAGCCGCATGCAGGCACCCGACGAGGCGCAGAAACCATGCCCGACATTCCTGGCGCATATGCACCGCGGCTTCTGGGACTGAGGACTGGACCACCACAATAACGTCATCACAAACACCATCACAAACCAATAAACAACTGCTACTATGAGTCAGAACATCGTACCCGGCACTGCCGGAGGCAAGCACATCGGCGGCGCGCCGCTCACCCTTCCCCGCATCGAGGAGGCCGTCCCCGGCCTTCTTCAGAACAGCATCGACGAGCGCATCGTCAAGGTGCGCCCCATGTCGACGCCCATCGACCAGCTGTCGCGCTGCGCCGGTGCCCGCAGCGCCACTGCCATGACCGTGGAGTACTACTCGGTCGACACCAAGCTCACCGAATCCGTCCTGAGCACGACCATGGCCGCCGGCAACGGCCGCCGCATGAGCGACACGCTCTACACCTTCCGCATCGAAACAGCCGACGACAGCATCTTCGAGGTGTCGGAGACCATCCTCATCCCCGAGGTCAAGGGCTACGCCGCCGAGGGCGAGGAGGCCGGACCGCTGATGCTCTACGTGGTGGAGCGCGCGCAGAACGGCGGCCTGACCGTCGCACCCGTCAACGGCTTCCCCGTCGCAGGCGGCGGCATCTCGCTGCCCGAGCTCAAAGAGGGACTGCGCGTGGTGCGCATGGGCCGCGCCGCCAGCGAACTGGACGTGCAGACGGCGCAGTTCGCCGCCCTGCCCCGCAAGGCGAGCAATAACTGTCAGATATTCAAGATGCAAGTCGAGCAAAGCACGCTGGCCAAGATTGCCCGCAAGGAAGTAGGCTGGAGCTTCTCGGACCAGGAGGAGGCCGCCATCATCGACATGCGCCTGGGCATGGAGAAGAACTTCCTCTTCGGCAGCCGCGCCGTGCTCTTCGACCCCACCCGCAACGAGCCCGTCTACTTCACCGGCGGCATATGGCAGCAGACGCCCCGCGAGTACACCCTGAACCTCGACAGCCTCACCGAGGCCGACCTCATCGGGCTGTGCGCGGCGGCCTTCACCGGCAACAGCGGCAGCAAGCGCAAGATTCTCATCGCCGGCACCGAGCTGCTGACAGCACTGAGCAGGCTGCAGTACAGCCGCAGCCTCAGCGCGGGCGAGACCTTCGTCAAGTGGGGCGTGGAGTTCCGCGAGATACGCTCCAACTTCGGCAGCCTCTACGTGCTGCACTCGGAGGTCTTCGACCAGTGCGGCCATGCCGCCGACGGCTTCGTGCTCGACCCCGACTACATGACCAAGTACGTGCACGTGCCTTTCCGCGCCGAGAAGCTGGACCTGCGCCGCTCGGGCGTGCGCAACACCGACGCCGTAGTGCTCACCGAGGCCTCGTGCCTTGTGCTCCGCTATCCGCAGTCGCACATCCGCGTCAAGGGCGCCTGAGCCGGTAGCCGCTAAGGTTCCGACGGGGCCGGAGGAGGGCAATATCGCCGCCCTCCGGCCCTTTTCCTTTTCATAAACATCAAGCACACAAACCAATGCAGATAAAGAAGAACAGACAGGAGATGCTGCTGGAGGCACGGCGGCTGTTGGGGCTGGAGCACATGCGCTCCGACTGTGGCGCCGCGCAGACCGACGGAATCGACACCGACGCCCTCATCGCAGCCTCGCTGCGGCAGTGGTACCTCGACCTGCTCGACAGGGGCGATGTGCGCTTCCTGGCGCCTCAGAAGCTGGAAATCACGGCATCGCGCCCCTCGGGAATAGCGGGCGGAGCGCTGCTGAGACTGCCCGACGAGTGCCGGCGTGCGCTGTCGGTGCGCCTGGCCGGATGGCATCACGCCGTGGCCGTCCGTCCCGCCGCAGAGATGGCGGCGGCGGTGCGCGCGCAGCTCAACGGCTATGCCGCGGCTACGCCCTCGCGCCCCGTGGCCGTCTGCGGTGCCGACGGCCGCAGCATCTACGCCTGGCCCGACCCCGCCGAGCTTGGCAGCAACGAAATCGAAGGCGCCGCCGACACGGGCGAGGACCTCTTCGTGATGGACGACAGCGCCCTGTCGACACTGCCGCAATGGCTCTCACAACTCAAAATCACCGATTATGGAAGTTTCTAAGATACTCGCACGCGCCTACAGCGCGTGGAACCGCGGGGGCACATTCCGACGCCGCCGCGAGCGCTGCAAGCGCTACACCTACGGCGACCAGTGGAGCGACACAGTGCGCGACAGCGGCGGCGCCGTCGTCACCGAGGGCGAGATGATAGAGCGCAACGGCAAACGCGCCTACACCAACAACCTCATCCGCCAGCTTGTCAAGACTGTCGTCGGGCGCTACCGCACCATGGCCGCCGACGAGGGGCTTTACCGAGGCGACATCGCCGCCCTGGCACGGGCCAACAGCCTGGCCGAACTCGACTCGCGCGCTTTGGAGGAATTCCTCATCTCGGGCTGCGCCGTGCAGCGCGTGGTGGAGGAGCGGCGCTGGAACGGCAACGGCGTATGGGTGGACAACGTCGACCCGAGGCGCTTCTTCGTCAACGCTTTCCGCGACCCGCGCGGCTGGGACATCGACCTTGTGGGCATGCTTCACGATATGTCGCTGCCGGAGCTCGTCAACCGCTTCGGCCACGGCGACCAAGCACGCGCCTCCGAGCTGAGGCGCATCTACGGAGCCATAGGCTCGGCACCGTCCATAGGTGGCGACGACGCAGCGGGCGAGGCCTTCTTTGCCGCCGCCGAGGCCGACAGATGTCGTGTGGTGGAGGTATGGACCTTCGACAGCCGCCCGGCAGCCGGCGGCGCCGACTCGGACTTCTGCTGGCACTGCCGCTACTTCGCCCCCGACGGAAGCCTGCTCGACGAGTACGATTCGCCCTACGCCCACGGCGCGCATCCCTTCGCGGTGAAGTTCTACCCTCTGACCGACGGCGAGGTACACTCATTCGTCGAGGACGTGCTCGACCAGCAGAAGTTCATCAACAGGCTCATCGTCATGCTCGACCACATCATGGCCTGCTCGGCCAAGGGCGTGCTCCTGTTCCCCGTCGAGCAGCTGCCCGACGACTCGACAATGGCCGAGGTGGCCGACACCTGGGCCCGCGCCGACGGCGTGATACCCATCACGGGGCGCGGCCTGCAACTGCCGCAGCAAATCAACGGCAACGGCGGCAACAGCGGCGCCTACCAGCTGCTCCAGTTGCAGATGCGGCTCTTCGAGCAGGTGAGCGGCGTGGGCAGCGCCCTGATGGGACGCAGCAGCGTGGCGCGCGGAGCCGACATGCTCGACAACGAAGTGCGAAACGCCACCATCGCCCTTGCCGACCTCTTCGAGAGCTTCCGCTCCTTCACGGCCTCACGCAACGAGAAGGCCCTGAGAGTTTTTCAACAATAGAACAATAGGGTTGACAGGAGAACAGGAGTAACAGGAGGAATATTTATTATTATTGCTGTCCGATAAAACTTTTTATTACA
>JAIDUY010000426.1 GCA_029059965.1 Muribaculaceae bacterium | reverse complement strand
TATCTATACTTCATCGGGCATCTTTCTGCGCGTTTTGAATATGATAATCTCGTTCCTCATCAAGTATCAGAAAACTATCGTGCTTTCTACGGTCGCCATTGTTGCATACACTGTCGCCGTAAAAGCCTCGACCATTGCCACAAACCTGCATTATGCTGCGCTTGTGCTTGTGGAAAATGCTCAGCTTGCGTGGAACGCGGCACTTGCCGTTGGTCGAGGTTTCGTGGTGGGCTTCCGAGTGGCCGTTGTCGCTCTCACTCGCGGTGTGGCCTCCGCTCGTGTGGCTTTTCAGATGCTCACAAAGTCGATGGCCGCTAATCCCTGGGGAGCGCTCGCCGTGGCCGTAGCTGCCGCCACGGCTGCTCTTGTCGGTTTCCTCTCGCAAACCAAGCGCGGCGAGGAGGCGCAGAAGCGCCTTGCCTCGCAGCTCGCCAAGACAAACGGCGAGATTGAGTCGGAACGCGATGAAATCGACAAGCTCTTTCACAAGCTGCGCTCTGCCGAAGAAGGTACGTCGCAGTACCGCAAGGCCAAGGACGAGATACTGTCGAAGTACGGGCAGTATCTTCGCGGCCTCGGTCAGGAGGTCGAAGCCCTCAACGATGTTGCCGAGGCATACCGCATTATCACTATGGAAGCGACCAATGCGGCGCGGGCCCGTGGCCTTGCCGAGGCAAACAAAACTGCCGACGATACCTTCAACGATACGCTCGACGAGCAGGGGCGTTCGTTGTACTCCGGCCTGACCGGTGCCTCTCGCAAAGTGCGCGTAGGCAACGGCTCGCGTACCGAAGCGCTGTCGCGCAACGAGGTAGCCCGGTGGATGCACACGCTCATCGCCGAGGCTACACAACGCCAATTTACGAGCGGCACGAAGGACTTCCTGCGCTCTATCGGCGTATATATGGACCGCAACGGCTCGTGGCAGGGTCTCGACGAGGTGGCCGATGCGCTCAACAAAATTTCCGAGGCGTCGTTCGACCGCTCCGAAGAGGTGTTTACCAACAGCCTTATCTTCGGAACTCCGGCCAATACCTATAAGGATATGACCGCTTTGCAGGTCGAACGTTTTATGATTGAGCTGCGAGAGACCTTGCAGCAGAATTACTCGAACTCCCGTCAGGGTTCTTCGGCGGTGTTGCCTAACGGCAACTATGTCCGCTTCGAGAACAATGTAGACATCCAAAACGAGCTGTCGCAGCTCGAAGTCCTTCTCGAACGCTTGCAGAATGCCGACGAGGGTGTGGTCGTGGTAGCGTCCGCTCCTGCCGACCCCAACGCTCCGCAGGGCTTCACTTTGCCGGAGTCCGACAAAGACCGCCGCAAGCGTGAACTCGAAGAACGGCGCCGCCAAATCAAGGAACGGCAAGACTTCAAGGCGGCGCTAAACGCAGAGAAAGGCCTGTGGGAACAGGAAGATACTATCAACACTGCAAACTATGCTGCCGGTGTTATATCGTATCGTGAATACCTCGAACAGAGGCAGGCCATTCTCATGCGCTACTTCGAGGCTCGCGAAGATGTCTACAAGCAGTTCGGCCTCGCCTCTGAGGGCGAGGAGGACGAGGACTTCCTGGAGCTGCAAAAGCGCAAGACCGAGGCTTTGCTGGCATGGCAGCGCCGTCAGTCGCAGCTCTCGATCGACGAAATCAAACGAGAGCAGCAGGCCGTGGAGGCCGAGGCGCAGTTGGACTTCGTTACGCCGTCGAGCCGTCTATACCGCAACGAGGAGGCCTTGCAGCAGCGGCTGTTCGACATCCGCGCCGACTACCTCGACCGTATCTTGCAGCTCCAAACGCTCACCGCCGATGAGCGGATGCGCTACGAGCAGCAGCTCGACGACCTAGAAGGTAAGGAGATGTTGCGCCGTCGGCAGGTGCTCGCCAAGCGTGTGCAGGAGTGGACCAAGCGCTATGAATATCTCTCGGCGCAGGAGCGTTACGACCGCGAAGTGGAGATGCTTGATGCCGCGCTCGAACAAAATCTCATCAACTACAAGCAATACTTTGAAATCCTCAAAGACTTGCAGAAGAAGTACAAGGACGAGATTTTGCCCGACATGGCAAAGCCAAAGTCCGGCAAAAAGGCCAAGGCCGAAGCCGACACAAAGGAGCACGACGAGGCGCTTACTCGCGTTGAACAGCTCTACCAAAAGGGCGAGCTGTCGAAGGAGGAATACGAAGCGGCCAAAGACCGCATCGAAGACGAGTATTTCAAGCGCTCCGAAGCCCGCGCCCGTGAGGTGGGTTCGACCTATACAAATCAACTTCTCGACGTCTACGACGCCTTCAAGTCTTTTTTCGACAAGTCAGGCGAGGACGGCGAGCACTGGGCAACAAAACTCGGCAAGCTCGTCGGCGCTGTCTCCGGCATAATGATAGGCATGATGGAGCAGGTAACGGAGTATCAGCGCGTATGCTCGGAGATAGAACTCGCCCGTGTCGAAAAGAAGTACGACCGCGAAATCGAGCTTGCCGAGGGCAACTCTTACCGCGTCCGCCAGGCCGAGAAAGCCAAGGAGCGCGAAACGGCACGCATCAAGCGCGAGTCACAGCGCAAGATGTTTGCCGTGCAGGTGGCCTCGGCTGTCGCCCAAACGGCCACAAACGCCCTCCAAGCTTTCGGCTCGGCCCAGTGGCTGCCGTATCCGGCTTCTCTCATTGTGGGTGCGCTCGCTGCCGCTATGGCTACTGCCGCCGGTGTCGTGCAGATTGCCACTATCAAAAAGCAACAGCAGCTCGCCGAAGTACAGGGTTATTCGCAGGGCGGTTTCACGCCCAAGGGTAAGGTGGACGAAGCCGTTGGCGTAGTCCATGCCGGCGAATGGGTAGCGTCGCAGCGCCTTGTCAACTCGCCGCAGGCTCGGCCTCTTATCGAGGCTCTGGACTATGCGCAGCGCACAAACACTATCGGCTCGCTGCGCATGGCCGATGTATCGCGCAGCATCACGGCGCCGATCGCCCTGGCAGAAGTAGGCCAAACGGCACCGACGCAGCAGATTGTGGTGCAATCAGCTCCGGCTGTCGTGATGCAGGACGCCGAACTTACCAAGGTAATCTCTCGTCTTGACTCACGCCTCAACGAGCCGTTCGTAACTGTCGCCACTGTCAGCGGCGATGTCGGTATCAATCGTGCTCAGGACGAATACTCCAAACTCATGCGTAACAAAACTCCCAAATCCCGCAGAAAATGATTATAATTGTTGGCGGCCAAGTAGCCGCTTTAAAGAAGGGTACTTCAATCGAATATGTGGCCGAAAATCGTTCTTTCGGCGGTTCGGACGGTTACACGCTGTCCGTTACCTTTCCACTGAAAGGCTGCCCGCAGAACCTCGAAATATTCGGCCACATCAACCGCGACGATGTTATCGCCGAGCGCGTGGTGTTCGACGCCGAGCTGCGCGACGGCGCTTTCGTCCGCTATGGTTGCCTTGTCGTTAACGAAATCTCGGAGGTCGAGGTCAAGACGCAGTTTCTCGACGGGCGGTCGGAGTTGAACTTCGACCGCACTTTCGCCGATATTTACGTCAACGAACTTGCCGTGGCGCAGTGGCCTGAAACCATGCCGACGCCCGTTAATGCCTGGTCGTTCGTCGCCGATAAAAACTGCGTGGCGCTGCCGTGGGTGAGCGATATATCCGGCAATATTCAGAACTGCGCCGACTATGCCGACGGTAATTATTCGTGGAATAAATATACCCGCGAGCTGTCGTGGCAAGCTAATCTTCTGTGGCTTACCAAGAAGATTTGCGAGGCCGTAAGGTATACCTTCGACTTCGCTCCGTGGGAGCAGCATCCGGGCTTCTCAAAGCTAATCGTATGCAATACGCTGCCGGCAGCGTGGGCGGTGCGGGAGTTCGCTCGCGCTTTGCCGCACTGGTCGGTGGAGGAATACTTCGAAAAACTCGAACTTTTCCTCAATGCCGAGTTCGACATCGACCACCGAGCTAAGCACATCGGCTTCGCTTTCACTACGCCGCGCGTCGAGGCGCTGCCGCTTGTGGAGCTGTCGGACATCGTGGCCGAGCACTCGCAGGAGGTAAGCACCGACTCCGACGATGCCGACTGCGACTATATCGACGCCTGCAACATTATATATAAGGAGTGCGACCACGCAATGTGGAAGTATTATAGCTGCGACTGGTACATTCGCACTCCGCCGTTCTGCATGAAGCGTTATGCAACGCTTGCCGCTCTTGTGGCTGACGCCAAAGGCTGGGCTAAGCATGAACGTACTTTCAGCCGCAATGCCTTGGGAAACTATCTGCTGTATGCCGAAGACGAGGACAGATATTTTCTGCTGCGATGCATACGCAAGGAGCTGATTGAGGAACGCCCCGAGCCGTTCCAAAACCGCTATTACAACATTTGCATCTTGCAGCCGGTCAACGCCTTTGGCGGTCGTATCGTTGATGACAGCGCGGACGCTGACAGCACCGAAATTGAGTTTGTGCCTGTCCGTATCGACGAGACCGATGAGGTATACGGCCCGGCCATGTTCCTTTCCATGAACGGCTTCGACGAAGAGGAGAGCGCAAGCGATTCGCCGAGCCGTGGAGAAATCGACCCCTCGACACGTCCCGGAAACATGGGTTTCCCCACGGGGAGCGTGTCGGGTACCGTCGGATTTCCTACAAAGGAGGAAAAGGACGCGGCTATACCGCAGGGCTGGGCTGAACAGATTCTCGCCGACGGCGAACAGGAGAAACGCTCCGAATACTACGACCGCATCTTTGTGGCGTGGTACGATGGTACATGGACCCGCCCGTTGCAGGCTCGTCCGCATGTCGACCCCATAGAGTTCTCGGCTGCTTGGGGCATTGTCCGAAACCAAAGCCCTTTGCGCCTCAGTGGCCGAACATCTGCCCGTAAGGCGCTATACGACATCGACCCTAAGCGCAAAGTTACCTTCAAGTTTTTGGCCGACAAGCTGCCGGACACGCGCTCGCTCTTTCTCATACGCAACAAGCGCTACGTCTGCAAAAAACTAACCGCGACATTCACGGAGAACGGAATGTCGCGGCTGATAAAGGGTGAGTTTCACCCTTTGCGTTAGGCCTCCTTGCGCGGGCGTCCGCGCTTCTTCACCACCGGCACGCGGTAGTCAATGCCGTGGAGAACGTAGTCGAGCACTTTGCGGTTGGCATCGTCAACCTTGCGAACATCGCGCTCGATGTAGATGTCGGTAACGCGGTTGCAGCCGTGGCCGAGGGCCTGCGCTATGGTGTCGACGGGGATGTCTATCTCGTAGGCTATCGTGGCCCACGAGTGGCGCATCCAGTACGTTGTCAGTTCTTCGAGGCCGAGCTGGTCGCGTATCTCTTTGAGACCGTTGCACATGTTCATGTAGAAGCTGCGGTAGTTCTTGTAGCGGTCGAGGTAGTTAAGCAGCATCGTGCCTCCGGCGTAGCGGTCGAGCAGCTCGCGGGCTTCGGCCTCGACCTTGATGCTGTAAGGCTTGTGCGTCTTGGCACGGATGTACTCGACGCGACCGCCGCGAACCTCGCGCAGCGAGCACAGGTCGGCGGCATTGATGCCTACCAACATAAAAGTCAGGCGGAGGAAGTCGCGATACTTTACCTGCCACTCCTCGGCGCACTCATGGTTGAAGATGCGACGCAGCGTAGCCACATCGAAGTTGCGCTTTCGAGTAGCCTCCGTGGCGATAGAGTAGCCTCTGAAAGGTTGCCAGTCGGTCTTGCGGTTGTTGTAGGCGTAGTTGCACACCGCCCGCAGGTTGCGCATGTGTATGGCTCGCGAATTGGCCGAGGGCGCTGTCAGCTCCATAAAGAGGTCGAACTCATGGAGCCAGTCGAGGTCGATGTCCTCGATTGTCAGCGTCTCGGCCTCGTCGGGCACATGCGCGGCAATGCGCCGCCAAGTGCAGGCATACAGCTCCTGCGTACGCTTGTTGCTGTGCGTCGCCCCGAACTTCTCGAAGAACACTTTCAGAGTATTCTCCACCTTCTTCTTCGGCTGCTCGACCTTCTCCTCCTTCTTAGCCTTATCCGGCTCCACGACCAAAAGAACATGGTCGCGAATCTGAGTTGCCGTCATGTCGGCTACTCGACCATCTTCTTCGAGTCGGAGAATTTCACGGTCGATACTTGCCTTTTTTGAGGCGAGCATCAGATTGAGGGCGCGAGCGTTCGGGTGATTGACTACTTCGTTCTTTACATCATCCCACTGCTCACCGGTGAGGTTCACACCGAGAGGGTAAGACGCAATTTTACGATTGTGGGTAATGTTGAGGCGGAGGCTGAACCCTTGACCGCCTTTGATCACCTTGCGGGTGTCGAGGTAGAATTTTGTTCGTACCATAGGGCTTAAAATTTTTTTGCCTCTATGTCGAAAAATTTTTGGAAGTGGGCCTGCTTTGCAGTTCGGCGCAAACTTGGCGCAAACATGGCGCAAACAAATCTCGGCAACTTTCGGCTTTTTCCGCCAATTTTCGGCATCGGAAGGCTTTTTTTTAAGCGCGAGACGCAGGGTATTTTAGCAGTAAAACGCTGAAATCATCACTTTATTGTGCCTGACTTTCAGCGTTTTACTTTGCGGAGCGACCGAGATTCGAACTCGGGATACCCTTTTGGGGTATACACGCTTTCCAGGCGTGCCTCTTCAGCCACTCGAGCATCGCTCCTTGTCGGTGTTGGGCGATTTGTTGTCGCCGGTCACCTTGTTTTCGTTTGCGAGTGCAAAGTTAGTAATTTTTTTTGTTATGCAAGCAAACTTAGGATTTTTTTATTGCGAAAATTTGATTTTTCTCTGCTGCGCATATGCAACTGTGAACCGCCGCGAACTGTCCCGATCAAGTCACAGCGAGCATAATCCGCTGTAATTATGCTGATTATAGCATTAATTATGTGCGGAAGCTGGCCGAGGGGGCGGCTCCGTAGCGAAGCCGGTACATCAGCGCCGTGAGGTCGATGATGGGGAGCGGACGGTTGCGAAGGGGCGTTCCGGCGATGCGTACGGCTATGATTCCTCTCAATGCGCCGACGGCGATTCCGAGCATCATCATCATCAGTCGCCCTCCCACGACGACGTCTTCACCGTTGACTTCCACATGGTCTTTGAGGTTCTCGATGCTGAATGTGGCGAAAGCCGAGCATGTCAGCAGTCGCTCGCGTATGATTTTGCCCTGAGCTATATATGAGGCAGTCACCACGAGGCTGACTGTTGATTTGTCGATGTCGGGCACCACGCGCACGGTCATGTCGACCTGCACGTCTTTGCCAAGCGCGCGGACGGCTGCACGGCGGTTGATGACGCTTGCGCCTTCCACCTCGCCTACTGACTGTAAGCTTATGTTGATGTCGGAGTCTTTCATATTATTATCTGAACGTCGCGGACACGGAAAGGGTTCAAAAGTGTTTATAAGTCAATGTCATTGAGGTCTACCATTCCGTTGAGTATAGCGTAGACAGTCAGACCTGCCGGCGAGTGTATGCCGAGTTTGGAGCATATGTTGCGGCGATGGGTAGCCACGGTATGCACCGATATGAAGAGGCGGTCGGCTATTTCCTTATTGCTCATACCCTTTGCGACATAGGCTATTATCTCGCGTTCACGCTTGCCGAGGGCACTATCGGCGCCGGAGTCGGCTACAGCTTCGGGCTTGCGTCCCGTCACTTTCACCACTGAAATCTTCTCCTCGGCCGCCCTGACGGCAGGGACAAGTATTTCGTCTTCCACGCGGCAGTGGCTTTCGAGGTCGTCCTCGCAGTTTATGATGTCGAACAAGGCGGAATTGAGCTTGTCGACATTTCTTTCGGGGGCGTAGCGGATAAGGACGTCTTTCAGGCGCCTGAGTTTGTGCGAGACGGCGTCGTGGTGCTCGGCGAACATACCCACCGTGAAATTGCTGTCGCGCATTCCGGCCAGCAGACCGTCGACATAGACGAACAGATTGTCATTCTCGTAGTTCATATGCCGCCTGACCTCGCCAACATAGTCGTCGAAGAAGCGCATCACCGCGGGCGCGAGCTCAGGCTCACGGCCGAAGTCGATGGCATCGAGAAGCTTACGCCTGATTTCGGGCAGAAAGAAGTCGAGAAAATAGGAATGTGCGCGTTTGAGATAATCAATAAGCGAACAAAGGTCGACGACCGTGGCGTCGTAAGGACGCCCGGATATCATGTTGGCGACACAGAGGAATGTCTCGGGATGCACTGACGCACACTCTGCGAGCTCGCTCACCCTGCAACCGACATGGTGCAGCGAGATGCCGAAGCGGCTGATAACCATCAGCAACTGACGGTTGTCCATGATCAGCTCCCGCAAGGTATCGGAAAGGGAATATGAATGCTTGGGTTCAATCATGGCGCAAATATAGCCAAATTGAACAAAATTTCGTAATTTTGTCGGATAAAATTCCTACACGATGCGAAGGTGCCTTATGTTCATTGTCTTGACTGCCGTCATCGCCTCCTGCCTCAGCGGCTGCGGCGGCAGCGACACCGTGTCGCCCGGCCTCGCCGCATTGCTGGAGCTCCCCGACACAAGCGACAACAAATGGTACCACCCCGGACTTCCCGCTCCCGACAGCGGCTGCGAACGCCTGCGCATCCGCCCCTTCGGCGGCTCGCTCGGCAGTGTGTTCCGTGATGTCAACGAGGTTCACCTTGCAAGCGCCCGCAACGGAGGAATAGAGCCCATCCATAATACCGACGAGGCATGGGCCAACAGCCGAGGCCTTGTCGAGGTGCGTCCGTGCAGCCTATATTATGTCGACGAGCTCAAGCACTCCTACCCCTACCTCACACGCGAGGCTGCCGACCTGCTCGACGAGATATGCGCTCGCTTCCGCGACTCGCTCGACGCCCGCGGCGGCGGCGACTATCGCCCCAAGGTCACCAGCGTGCTCCGCACTCCCGCATCGGTCGGACGGCTCAGGCGCGTAAACCGCAATGCTACCGGCGAGAGCGCCCACATCTACGCCACTACTTTCGACATCAGCTACAGCAAATTCATCTGCGACAATCCCGAAGGCGTCCGCCGCACTTTCGAGGATCTCAAGAATCTGCTTGGCGAGACAATAGCCGGACTGCGCGACCAGGGACGATGTCTGGTCAAGCATGAACGCCGTCAGGCCTGTTTCCATATCACCGTCTGCGCGCCGGACAGCGTGCAAATCTACCGATGAACAACGACAGCAAATCATCCAGCCGGCTCCGCAGGATTCTTAAATGCGCCTTGTGGGTATTCATGGCTCTTGTCCTGACAGTATGCGCCACTCTGATATGCACTGTCAAGATTCTTCATCCGGAACGGCTGACACCGCTTCTTGTCAATGTCGCCAACGGCGCTCTCGAGGCCGAGGTGTCGCTCGCCCGCGCCGAGCTCTCGTTCCGTCCTGCTTTTCCGCTCTTGGAGATACGCCTTGACTCGCTGAGCGTCATCAGCCACGGCTTCGATTCGCTGGCCGCAGCCGAACGCGCTGCCCTGCCCGACTTCGCCGATACGCTCATGACCATGGAAAAACTATCGGCAGGCATAGACCTCAGCCGTCTGCTCCGGCGAGGCGAAATAGCCCTTACCGACGTAGAGCTTGTTCGTCCCGAGCTCAACATAGTCCTCGGCCCCGACGGAAGCTCGAACTTCGACATATATTCTTCGGCGCCCGACACCACATCCTCGACAGGCCCGACAATCATACCGCCCTTTTCCATCCGCCGCTTCACAATGGTCGATCCCAAGGCCATACGGTACTTCAACTCCGTCGATTCCACCGATGCCACAGTGCTTCTAAT
>JAIDUY010000425.1 GCA_029059965.1 Muribaculaceae bacterium | reverse complement strand
CCAAGGCCGTCGCAAGCCTCCAGCCGGGTGAGATTTCGCAGCCCTTCATCATGCGCGACCCCAAACGCGACCGCGAGATTGTGGCCATGGTGAAACTCACCACCCGCATCGACGCCCATCAGGCCAACATGGCCGATGACTATCAGCTCATCAAGGACATGTACGAGCAGAGTCAGAGCGAAAAAATCGTGGAGCGCTGGCTGCAAAAGAAAATCAACGAGACCTATGTCCGCATCGAGGACGGCTGGCGCGGCTGCGACTTCCGCCATCAGGGCTGGATCAAAAACCGCTGATACCTATAACCGACGGCCATCGGTCCGGCATCGCAGATGAAACGCAATTCATTCTATTTCTGTATCATACTGCTTGCTCTGCCTGCCCTGCTCGCTCATGCGCTGGACAGGCACAGGCCCGACATACGCCCTCAGATTCCTCTGGCCGACCGCAATGCCGAGAACAGGGTCTTCCTTGAGCGTGCCGACCTGCTCACTAAGGCCGAGGAGGATTCTTTCATGGTGCTCGTAGGCAACGTGGTGTTCACCAAGGGCGGCATGACTATGCGCTGCGACAGCGCGCACTATGTCGCCGAGACTGAGTCGATGGATGCCTTCGGCAGTGTGTCCATGACCCAGGGCGACACTCTCGAAGTCACCGCCGACGAGCTCAACTACAACGGACTTACCGAAGTTGCCGTGCTCTATGCGAATCCAGGGCGCAAGGTGTGCCTGCGCAACCGCGACGTCACCCTCGAGACCGATGTCTTCGTCTACGACCTTGCCATCGATCTGGGCTACTATGAAGTCGGCGGAACCCTCACCGACCCCTCGAACGTGCTCACCTCGCTCAAGGGCGAGTATGCCCCCTCGACCAAGGAAGCCAACTTCTACATCGACGTTCACCTGAACTCCCGCAACGAAAGCGACACACTCAACATCTACTCCGACACGCTGTACTACAATACGGCCTCGCACATAGCCGAACTACATTCGCCCAGCCGCGTGGTCAATGCCCGCGGAACGATATACACATCATTAGGTATCTACGACACCGACAGCAACTTCTCGTCGCTCTACAACCGTTCGGTCGTGGTGACTCCGCAGGGTCAGACCGTCACCGCCGATTCGCTCTACTACGACCGCAACGCCATGTTCGCCGAGGGTTTCGGCAACATGATTCTGACCGACTCGGCGCACAAGTCGGAGCTTCACGGCGACTACGGCTACTACGACCAGGCCAACGACAGCTCGTTCGTCACAGGCCGGGCCATGCTTGTCGAGGCTTCGGGGCCTGACACGCTATACCTGCACAGCCGCTACATACAGTCGTTCAGGCGATTCGACACCATACACATCGACGAGGATACTCTTACCCGCACTCCGGCCTACGACCGCATCGACACCTCGCAGGTGGCGGTCGCCTTCCCGCGCGTACGCTTCTACCGCCGCGACATGCAGGGCATCTGCGACTCCATGCGCTTCACCCGCGCCGACACCATGCTACGTATGTTCGTCAATCCGGTGGTATGGAGCGAGGACCGTCAGATTTTCGGAAAAGAGATTGACCTGAAGCTCAACGACTCCACCATCGAAAGCGTCACCATACCCGAGCAGGCGTTCACCGCCCAGCATATCGAGGGCGACCACTACAACCAGCTCGGAGGCAAGGAGATGATTGCACGCTTCGAAGGCGGCGAGCTCCGTCAGCTCAACGTCAACGGCAATGTCGAAATCATAGTCTACCCCGAGGAATCGGATTCGACCATCAACAAGCTCGTCAATGCCGAGAGCAGCTTCCTCGAGGCGTGGTTCAAGGGACAGACAACCGAGAAAATAAAGATGTGGCCTTCGACAACAGGAACGGCCACTCCGCTGTTCATCGCCCGCCAGTCGGACTACTTTCTGTCGAAATTCAAATGGTACGAGGACATCCGTCCGCGCGACCGTCAGGATATTTTTATTGTCCCCGAAATGATGGAGGCGCTCATGGCCGACCATCCTATCCCGATTATCGAGGCACGCCCCCGAAGTCTCGAAAGGCTCAGATTCATAGCGCCTCTGCCCGACGAGATTCCGACCGTGGCATCGCCGCCGGAGCCGCCGACCGACGAATCGGAGCATGACGATGAAACATAATTTGCCGTCCCGTCGTTTTTCTATTTGACAATAACTTGTTATCTTTGCAAAAACGGAAAGAACAACCTACTTCCATACCGTCAACACACCGACTACTCATGACTGAACATATACACAATACAAACGAAAACTTCGACGATATCCGTCCGTACGACGATCATCAGTTCCGAGAAAAAATCGAGAAACTGGTCCACGAGCCGGGTTTCGAACATGCCGTGCGCTATGTGATGCCCGACGTCGACTATCCCGAATTCGTGCAGCGTCTGCTTTCGGTGAAGTCGCAGGCCGATTTTCAGTCCAAAATCATGGCTCCCTTCCTGGAAATGCTCGTCAGCAAAACCACCGACGGGCTTTCGGTCGACGGCCTCGAGAACTACGATCCGTCGAAGAGCTATACTTTCATCACCAACCACCGCGACATCGTCCTTGATGCCTCGTTCCTGAATCTCTGCTTCATCCGGAAAGGACTGCCAATCACCCAGGTGGCCATCGGTAACAATCTGCTCATCTTCGACTGGATCACCGACCTTGTCAAGCTGAACCGCAGCTTCATCGTCAAGCGTGACACAGGCGTGCGTGAGGCTCTCGATGCCGCCAGGCACCTTTCGGGCTACATCCACCATACCATCCGCGACCTGCACGAATCAGTGTGGATTGCCCAGCGCGAGGGTCGTGCCAAGGACTCCAACGACCTTACCCAGGACAGCGTGGTCAAGATGCTGACCCTCGGCGGCGATGGCACTCCCTGCGAGAACCTCATGGGAATCAACGTCGTACCGGTGGCTATATCGTACGAATACGACCCCAACGACTACCTTAAGGTGCGCGAGTTCCTGCTCCGCAGGCGCGACCCCGAATTCCGCAAGAGCCAGCGCGACGACCTCTTCAGTATGGAGACCGGTCTGCTGAACTACAAGGGCCGCGTACATTTCCGCGTGGGCAAGTGCATCAACGATGACCTCGCCAAGGCCAATCCCGAAGCACGTGCCGCAGTGGCCCGCACCGCCTGCGACATCATCGACCGCGCCATCCACTGCGGCTACCACATCTTCCCCTGCAACTATATCGCCTTCGACGAAATCGAAGGCACACACACATATTCCGACTTCTACACAGCCGCCGATGTAGAGACTTTCGACAGCTACATCGCCTCTCAGCTTGCCAAGGTCGATGTCACCGACATCACCGACGACGAGAAAGAGTACATGCGCCGCACCATGCTGGCCATGTACGCCAACCCGCTGCGCAACCAGATTGCCGCACGCGACTGCCAATCCGTCTGACCAACCATGCGTCTGCCTCTTGTTCTCATCCTCCCGGTGCTGATTGTCGGCATACTTCTGGACTGGTACATCTGCCGGGCCGTGCGCACGCGCTGTACCCGCGGTGCCCGATTCTGGCGCCCGGTGTCGGTGTGGTCGTCGGTCATTTTCGCACTTCTGCTCATCGTGCTGATAGTCTGGCCGAAACGTTCTACGGACGATTCCGGACTCACAGCGGTGATGTGGATTCTGTACACTTGGTTCTCGGTCTATATCTCGAAGGCCGTCTATGTGTTCTTCGACCTTCTGTCGCGCATTCCGCAGCTGTGGCACGGCAAGAGGCTGAAATGGCTGGGACGCTGCGGATGGATTTCGCTGGCGGTATTCGGCCTGATGTGGTGGGGCGCGCTGGTGGAACGATTCCGCATTGACGTCCGCGAGGTCGAGATTGTGCGCTCCGACCTGCCCGCGGCTTTCGACGGCCTGCGTGTCGTTCAGCTGTCGGACATACATTTGGGCACCTATGGTACCGATACGTCATATGTCAGCCGCGTGGTGGACGCCGTCAACGCTCTGCATCCTGATTTAATAGTATTCACCGGCGACATCGTCAACCGCCGCACTAAGGAAATGGAGCCCTTTGTGTCCACTCTCAGCCGCCTGGACGCTCCCATGGGAGTCTATTCGGTATTAGGAAACCACGACTACGGCGACTACTTCAACTGGCCCGACAACGACCGCAAAATCGAGAATATGGCTCAGATGTACCACCTGCAGCAACAGGCAGGATGGCGCATGCTGAACAATAATACCGAGTTTTTCCATCGCGGCGCCGACTCGCTGGCGCTCATAGGCGTGGAAAACATCGGCGATCCTCCTTTCCACGTCTACGGCAATCTCGACGAAGCCTATCCCGGCGACCTCGCGGACCCGGCGTTCAAGATTCTGCTGTCGCACAATCCGGCGCACTGGGAGAACGACATCCGCAACGCCCCCGACAAGAACATCGCCCTGACGCTGTCGGGCCACACGCACGCCATGCAGATGGAGCTTTTCGGCCTGTCGCCGGCGGCACTGCGCTACCGCGACTGGGGCGGCCTGTATGCCGACGAGGACAGCACGCACATGCTCTACGTCAACATCGGCATCGGCGAAGTCGGCATCCCGGCACGCATTGGCGCCACTCCGGAAGTCACACTCTTCACGCTCAAGTCCCGCTGAAATGTCCGAAGCCACAGCCATCCTTTGCCTCGGCTCCAATACCGACGATAAAATCGAAGCCGTCGAAGCGGCTCTGGCCATGGTGTCGACACTCGGACGCATAAGCGCGGACTCGGGGAACTACCCTACCGCTCCGGAGCGTTCGCCAAAGGGTGGTCCGGCCTACAACAACCGAGTTGTCTTTCTCGATACGGCGCTGGGCTGCGATGAGCTCCGTCGCCTGACCAAGGAGTACGAAACCGGAGTGAGGGCACGCCACAAAGGACCGGGCATAGCTGTCGACATCGACATCGTCGTCTTCGACTCCAATGCCGTGAGCGAGGTCGACATCGTGTCGGACTATTTCAGGGAAGGCATCAGGCGCATAGGCTCCGAAATTCCCTGCTCCATTGTTT
>JAIDUY010000424.1 GCA_029059965.1 Muribaculaceae bacterium | reverse complement strand
GGATGCGCAGCCTATTTGCGCAGCGACGGTTCATGTGTTCGGCAAGGGGGCGGGTTGCGTGGTGGTGAGGATGAGGTGGCGGGTAGAGGAGGGGTCGGTGATGCCGTAGACGCGGATTGCGTCGGCTCCGTCGCGGACGCCGAGGCGACGGCGGAGGTCGTCGGCTGCCATGCCGAAATTGCGGACTGCCACTTCGGCGACGGGATGCTGCCGGGCGAAGCGTTTGATGATGCGCGAGGCGTATGGGAGGACTTCGATGACGCGGAATGAGCGTCCGGGGAAGTCGGGGGTGGCTTCCTTATTATAATATAGGTGTGTGCCTGCCGAGATGGCGCACAGGCCGAAGTCGGCGGCGAGCAGTCGCCAGGGGCCGAGCTTCATGCCGGCGGGGTAGGGCTCGAACAGGCTGTCGCCTGCGGCGATGGCCGGGGAGGTCGGGGCGGCGGGGCAGTCGAGTTCGCGGCCGCGTGTGAAGCTGTAGACGGATTCGTCGTCGCTGCGCAGGGTGACGGCGCAGTATTCGGCCGGAATGCCGACGGGTGCGTCGAGGGGGATGTCGAAGATTAGTTCCTTGCATTCGGCGGGAGTGCCGAGGGCGATGATGTGAGCAGGCTCGATGCCGAGGTAAGTCGTTGTGGCCATGATGTCTATCATGGGCGATGCCTTGACGATGAGACGCTTGCATATGCGTGCTATGTCGGGCAGAAGGGCTCGGACGTCGGGCTCGCAGTCGGCGATGGCGTAGGTGCGCGAGCCGTCGGCGGCGCGACGTGCGGGGTCGATGAACGCGATGTCGAAGCGGCGGCCGTCGGCCTTGCAGCGTTCTATGAAGTCGCGGCAGTCGGAGCAGACTACGGTGAGATTGTCAATGCCGAGGCCGGCGGCGTTGTGCCTCAGGGCTTCGACGAGTGACTCCTGCCTTTCGATGGCCGTGACATCGGCGGCACGCCGAGCGAGGTGGAGGGCGTCGATGCCGAGGCCTGCGGTGAGGTCTACGACGCTTGCTCCGACCGGAATGAGCGAGGCGTGGTAGGCGGCGAGGCGGTCGGATGTCGACTGCTCGCCCGCGAGCATGGACGGGAAGCGGAAGGCGGGGAATGCCGCGAGGGTGTCGGGGAGCTTGCGACTGAATTTGCGGCGGGCGTCTATCTGGAGTATTGCGTCGGCGATGTCGAAGCCGAGGTCTTTGCCGGCGAGGGCGAGGCGCAGGGCGGCGGTGTCGTCGTTGATGTGTTCGTTGATGAAAGAATCGTAGTCCATTGTCGCGTAGGGGATGAGAGGAGAAAAAAGCGTCCCCGCTGTTGGGCGGGGACGCGGATTATGCCTTTTGTGGCTGTGATTTCGTTGACTATCAGCCTTCGATAGCGGCAACGCCGGGGAGGACCTTGCCTTCGATAGCTTCGAGGAGAGCGCCGCCGCCGGTGGAGACGTAGCTTACTTCGTCGGCGAGGCCGAATTTGTTGACGCATGCAACGGAGTCGCCGCCGCCCACGAGGGAGAATGCGCCGTTCTTGGTGGCTTCGACAACAGCGTCGGCGATAGCGCGGCTACCGGCGGTGAACTTGTCGAATTCGAATACGCCTGCGGGGCCGTTCCAGAGGATGGTCTTGGAGCCGCGGATAGTGTCGGCGAAGAGCTTGCGGGTGTCGGGACCTGCGTCCATGCCTTCCCAGCCTTCGGGGATGTCCATGGTGGAACATACCATTGTGTCGGCGTCGTTGCTGAAAGCGTTGCCGGCCACGCAGTCGGTGCCGAGCACGAGGTTCACGCCCTTGGCTTTGGCCTTGGCCATGATGTCGAGAGCGAGCTGGAGCTTGTCGTCCTCGCAGATGGAGTTGCCGATCTTACCGCCCTGAGCTTTGGCGAAGGTGTAGGTCATGCCGCCGCAGAGGATGAGGTTGTCGACCTTGTCCATGAGGTTTTCGATGATGCCGATTTTGGTGCTGACCTTGGAGCCGCCCATGATGGCGGTGAAGGGGCGCTTGATGTCCTTGAGGATGTTGTCGACGGCCTTTACTTCCTTCTCCATGAGATAGCCGAGCATCTTGTGGTCTTTGTCGAAGTAGTCGGCGACGACAGCTGTGGAAGCGTGACGGCGGTGAGCGGTGCCGAAGGCGTCGTTTACGTAAACGTCGGCGTAGGAAGCGAGAGTCTTTGCGAAGTTCTTCTGACGCTCTTTCATTTCCTTCTTGGCAGCATCGTAGTTGGGGTCTTCCTTGTCGATGCCGACGGGCTTGCCTTCTTCTTCAGGATAGAAGCGGAGGTTTTCGAGCAGGAGCACCTGGCCGGGCTGGAGTGCGGCAGCCATGTCGGCGGCAGCTGCGCAGTCGGGGGC
>JAIDUY010000423.1 GCA_029059965.1 Muribaculaceae bacterium | reverse complement strand
GAGCACGGCAACAAGGTGCTGAGCGACGAGGCCGCGAACAAGAAAATCAAGGCATTGGGAGGCTACGACAAGCTCTACCGCATCAAATTCGAGGCCGACTACCTGGAGAAGATAGCCTTCGAGGGCGCGGCACGCCGCTACGGCACTCCCCTGCCCCCGGAGACCGAGGAGCGCATACGCTTCGAGCTCTACATCATGAAGACGATGGGCTTCCCCGGCTACTTCCTTATCGTGGAAGACTTCATCCGCAAGGGACGCGAGATGGGCGTAAGCATCGGCCCGGGCCGTGGCTCGGCCGCCGGCTCGGTGGTGGCCTACTGCCTGGGCATCACCCAGATCGACCCTCTGAAATACGACCTGCTGTTCGAACGTTTCCTGAATCCTGACCGTATTTCGCTGCCCGATATCGACATCGACTTCGATGACGACGGCCGCGAGGACGTGCTCAACTACGTCACCGAACGCTACGGCGCCCCGAACGTGGCTCACATCATCACCTACGGCACCATGGCCGCCAAGTCGTCCATCAAAGACGTTGCCCGCGTGATGAACTACCCCATCGACAAGTCGAACGCGCTGACCAAGCTCGTGCCGCGCCACATGCCCATCGACCCCAAGGACCCGAAGAAGGAGAAGGAGCTCAAGCAGACCGTCGCCAACCTCATAAACTATGTCGACGATTTCAAGCAGGCGATGACCGACCCTGCCGTAGCCGAAATCATGGACTACGCCCGCCGCCTCGAAGGCACGGTACGCAACACGGGCGTGCATGCCTGCGGCGTCATCATCTGCCGCGACGACGTGACCGACTGGGTGCCGGTGAGCACCGCCGTCGACAAGAACGGCGACCCGATACTCGTGACCCAGTACGAAGGCAGCGTCATCGAGTCGACAGGCCTGATAAAGATGGACTTCCTCGGGCTCAAGACACTGTCGATTATCCGCGAGGCCGTGGCCAACATCAAGGCCCACCGCGGAATCGACATCGACATGGACACCATTCCGCTGGACGACAAGAAGACATACGAGCTATACAGCCGCGGCGCCACGGTGGGGACATTCCAGTTCGAAAGCGCCGGCATGCAGCGCTACCTGCGCGAGCTCAAGCCCACAGTGTTCGAGGACCTCATCGCCATGAACGCCCTCTACCGCCCGGGCCCGATGGAGAACATTCCCGAGTTCATAGAGCGCAAGCACGGCCGCCACGAAATCGTGTACGAC
>JAIDUY010000422.1 GCA_029059965.1 Muribaculaceae bacterium | reverse complement strand
GTGTACTCGCTCAGGATGGAGGGTCCTGCATAGAAGTTGTGTATCTTCATCGTTTTAGGGTTTGGTTTTGGTTATCGTATAGATTGCATGATGCTCTCGTCGGGTCGCATACCGGCCGTCAAGGTCGCCCTGCGGGTCCGAGGCATCTGTTGGTTGCAAATTTAAGGAAGAATTTCGGATTTACAAGCGCTCGCGAATAAATTTGACTTTTTTCTTCTGAGAGGCCTCGCAACCGGGCTGTTTTTCCACCTCCGGGCACAAAAAAGCCGGACACTCCAGCGGAGCATCCGGCATACGTTCAGTTCATCACGATTCCGGTCATCACATCGCATCCCGCGCTCACCGGGCAGTAGGCTCTTGCGAATTGTCGCAGGCGCGCCAGCGTGCTTGGCCTGGGGCCGTAGCCGCCACGGTCGGCCGATGTCGTGGCCGTTGCAAGCTGCAGGCGGGAGTGTATGTGGTGTAACCGACGTGTGGGAAAAGGTAGAGTAGAGGTGTTGGCCATAGGCAGGACGGGTTTCGGTTAATTAGTGTTGGAGAACATTCTAAGAACGGCGCGCCAAGGCGTCTTATTGTGCCGCCTGTCAAAAAAATAATATTGTGTAGGCATAGTTAAAGATAGCTAAATGCCCCTGCCCGCTCTTCGAAATTTTTGGAAGTCTGAGGGAAAATCACTAATTTTGCATAGATAATGACGGGAAAACCGTCGACGACCAATCGCAAGGTCTTTGTGCCGAATTCAAGTAATAAACAAATTATTATTCACTTAACCCCCCTGTTCGCCTATTGAATATCTCTACTCAACCAAGCTAAAGAACAGAAAATGCGAAATAACAACCACCTCACCGACGAACAGTTGGTGGCGGCATATGCCGGAGGCGACAACGCAGCGTTCGACACGCTTCTTATGCGCCACAAGGCAAAACTCTTTAACTTCATACTCTCCATGGTCAAGGACCCGGCCCTTGCCGACGATATCTTTCAGGAGACTTTCGTCAAGGCCATTATGACCATCCGTCAGGGCCGCTACAGCGACCTCGGCAAATTCTCGGCATGGATATGCCGCATAGCCCGCAACCTTGTCATCGACTCCTTCCGTCAGGACAAGACCGAGGCTGCCGTGTCGACCGACGACGCCAACTACGACGTGCTCAACCGACGCGAACTTTCCGAAGGCACCATCGAGGACGCTATGATAGACCTGCAGATTGAGGACGACGTCCGCCGCCTCATCGAGGAACTTCCCGAAGTTCAGCGCGAAGTCCTTAAGATGCGTTACTACAAGGATTTGTCCTTCAAGGAAATCGCAGAACTTACGGGTGTAAGCATCAATACGGCGCTCGGCCGCATGCGCTACGCCATCCTAAATCTGCGCCGCATGGCCAAGGAGCAGTCGCTAATACTCACACGTTAATCCCACAGGAGACCGGAACGCCGCCGTCCGGTCTCTTTCAGTATCATCGCATTTCCTCTTTTCCGTGAACATTTCATTCTGGATCTCACGCCGTCTGAGTCTCGACACCGGAGGCAGCCGCACGGGCATCGTTGTGGCCGTGGCCGGCGTAGCCCTCGCCGTGGCCGTCATGGAGTTCACGCTGGCGGTTGTGGTCGGCTTCAAGCACGAGATAGAGCGCAAGCTCACGGGATTTGATGCCCAGATAAGCATACAGCCCCCTGTAGATTCTTTCAACGGAGTGCAGCGCGAGTCGCTGTCGATGGACGATGCCCTGTTGGCCATAGCCGGGGAGGCTGCGCCCGGCGCCCGGATGGAACTTGCCGTGCGTCAGCCCGGAATACTGAAGACCGACGAGGACTTCGAAGGCGCCCTCTTCATAGGCCGTGATTCGTCCTCGCCATTCGAGTTCGAGAGGGGCAACATTGTCGAGGGAGTGTGGCCGGACTATTCCGCCGACTCGACCGTGAACCATATCGTCGTGTCGCGGACTATGGCCTCGGCTCTCGGGCTGACGACAGGCGACAGGCTCTACACCACATTTATTGTGGACGGCGACGTCAAGATGCGGCGGCAGACCGTGGCCGGCATCTACGAAAGCGATTTCGGCGACTACGACAAAACCGTCGTCTACGCATCCCTGCCTTTCCTGCAGCACGTGGCCGGACTCGATTCGGTCAGCGGTACAGCAATCGAACTGCGAGGCATAGACCGCGATGACATTGCCGACGTTGCATCGGAGCTGCAATCCGAACTTATCACGCAGGCTTCGCTCGGACACCTCGACGCCTACTATCCTGTCAGCTCCGTCGAGCAGACGGGCGCAATGTATTTCAACTGGCTCGCCCTGCTGGATACAAACGTCATAGTGATATTCGTGCTGATGCTTGCCGTGGCATCTTTTACGCTGATTTCGAGTCTGTTTATCCTCATACTTGAGCGAGTGCGGACTATCGGTATACTGCGCGCGTTAGGTTCCTCAAAGCCCGTCGTGCGCCGCATCTTCGTGTATATGGCTATGAGGATAGTGGCCATGGGTCTGATTATCGGCAATGTGGTTGGCGTCGGACTTCTCCTTGTGCAGGAAAAGTGGGAGCTCGTGCCTCTCGACCCCGATATGTACTATCTGAGCAGCGTCCCGGTGGAAATACAGGTGCCGGCGTTCATTGCCCTGAACATCGGAGTCGTGGTCGCCACGTGGCTGATTCTCGTGCTGCCTGCCCATCTCGCATCGGGCATCGACCCTGCCGGAGCTGTTAAATACGATTGAGCCCGCACTTTTTGGCTTATTATTTGTTAATAGGTTATGAACGGATAAGAACGGTAGCTGTCCGCTGTTCTTACTGTCCGGAAAATTCATTATATTTGCACATTATTTAAATACCGATTCATCAGCATGAGCACTACACCCGACCTCACCCGACTGATTGTCGAAGGCATTCAGAACCGCAAGGGCCGAGGAATCACGATAATAGATATGAGCAGCATCGACACAGCCGCCACTCGGCGCTTTGTCATCGCCGAAGGAACCTCTACCACACAGACCGTGGCTATTGCCGAAAGCGTCGAGGAAAGCGTACGCGAGGGCCTTGGCCTGAAGCCTTTCGGCTCGGTCGGCGCCAACACCGGCGAGTGGGTGGTCCTCGATTTCGGCGACACCTGGGTGCATATCTTCCTGCCTCCCGTTCGTCAGCACTATAATCTCGAGGAACTGTGGAGCGATGCCACCATCACCGAAATCCCCGACCTCGACTGACCCCGCTAATCCGAATTCATCACAACTCCTCAGTATTAAAATATGGCTTCAAATCAGACTAATCCTCCTAAAGGTCAGAAAAAGAATCCCTTCAGATTCAGCCTCTGGTGGATGTATGCTATAGTCTTCCTCTTTCTGGCCGGAATTTTCTACTTCGACACAAATTCCGTCACCAAAGAGGTGAACTTCTCGCAGTTCGAACGATATGTCGAGCAGGACCACGGTGTCTCGCGGATTATAATCCAGACCGACCAGAAGAGGGTCGAAGGTATTCTGACCGATTCTCTCGCCTCCGTCCTGTTCGCCAACAGCAGCTATCGCCCCGGCTCGGGAATCGAAGCGCGAGTAATCGCCAAAGGTCCTTCGGCCGACAAGCTCACCGACCGCATCGAGCAGTGGCGCACCGAAGGTGCGTTCACAGGCGATGTCGAGTACGAGCGCGACAGCCCTCTGTCCGGTATTCTGATTTCCATCCTGCCTTTCGCCCTCTTTATCGGTGTGTGGATTTTCCTGATGCGCAGGATGTCCAATGCCGGTGGCGGCGGCGGTTCGGGCGGCGGCATATTCAGCGTCGGCAAGTCCAAGGCCATGCTTTTCGACAAGAACAATTCCGACCGCGTCACTTTCAAGGATGTGGCCGGCCTCTCCGAAGCCAAGACTGAAATCG
>JAIDUY010000421.1 GCA_029059965.1 Muribaculaceae bacterium | reverse complement strand
CGTCTACACTCCTTCCTCCGTATCCGAGGAAAAAGTGCCGATGAACAACCTGGTGACCGTCCTCGTATCCAGCGCCGACAAGAGCGGCAAGTACGAAGACCCCACCATTGCAGAAGGCCGACTGTTCATCAGCTTCACCGGCGATGCCGACTCCACTCTCTCGAGTGAGAACATCCGCCGCCTGATGCTCGACGAAGCCCAGTCCATCTGGAACTCACAGAACCCCGGTAAGCAAATCAACCTCACCGCTCAGCAGAAAAACGAATTCGCCGCAACAAATATGTTCGGTGTACCCTTCGTGGATCTGCCCGAACTCCTCTCGATGAGTGTCACCCAGCGCGACAAAGTGCAGGGCGACATGACCGGCGCCGAAGCCGCCAGCGCAGGAATCCACGTAGGTATCCCCATCGACGGCAACAAAGACCGTCACGGACACCTCAACGACTTCCAGGTATGGCTCCAGGCTATATATAATGTAGCCCAGCGAATCAATACCGAGCAGGCATCGTCGCTCACCGACGAGGAACGTCAGAACCTGAACAACCTCTACACAGCTCTCATGCGTAAAGGCCAGGGTATCGCCATCAAGGCCGACAAGGACACCCCCTTCACGACCGTCCAGATGGTATTCGATAACCTCCAGACCATGAAGCTCAACAAGTTCAGCCTCATGACCGCCCTCAAATCCGAAGATGAACCCACCAATTAATGTAAAATCCCCATGGCACAGATAGAACAATCCGACGGCGGCAAAAAGAAAAAAGGCGCCCAGAAGAAGATAGCCATCCATGTGGACTTTACGCCCATGGTGGACATGAACATGCTTCTGATTACCTTCTTCATGCTCTGTACGACCATGATCAAGTCGCAGACTCTGCAGATCATCCTCCCTACCAACGAGGAAGTACGCCGCGAGCAGCAGAGCCAGGCCAAACAGTCGGAAGCTGTAACCCTGATTCTCGACACCGAATACGACGGCGACACCCCCGCAGTCGATTCCGAGACCGGCAAAACCAAACACCGTATCTACTACTACGAAGGTATTGCCGACACTACGTTCGCAACACCCAACTACCTGCACGTTGAGGAGTTCATCGGCAACATGAACCACCAGCCCCAGGGCATCCGCCGCATTCTTCGCGAGCGCAACGAACAGGTAATGGCCCAGTACCAGATCCTCAAGGAACGTTGGAAAAACAAGGAAATCACCAAGGAAGAGTTCGAGCAGGAAGCGAAGAAAAACGCATCCGACTCCACCAAGACCCGTCCTGTAGTTGTGATTAAGCCCGGTCCCAACACCACCTACGAAGGTCTTATCAATGCTATCGACGAAATGAACATCAATCAGATTTCGCGTTACAGCATCGAGCTCCCCACGCACAGCGACACCCTGCTGCTGCGCCGTTACGAACAGGATCACAACGAGACTATCATTCGCCCCACCGTGCGCGAGCAGCGTAACCAGGCTACCACCGCACAGGCACAAGCATCTACTCCTAACCCCTAAATCAGCTTAAGAAAAATGGCAAAAGACGTAGATCTTACCTCACAAGAGTGGCGCGACATAGTATTCGAAGGCAAGAACAAAGAGTTCGGCGCTTATGTGCTGCGCTCTACCTCCCGCGCCCGCCACACCAAGGCTATCGTATGGGTTCTTGCTGCTGTGGCTGTGATTCTCGTTCTCCTCATCCTGTCGGTCAACAACGTGTTCTCCCGTCCTGAAGACGACCAGGTCGCCGTAGGTACGGAACAGGAAATCACCGAGTTCAACGCCGAAGAGTTCGAGGAAGAAATCCAGGAAGAACAGGAACAGTTCGAGATGCCCGAACCCGAAGAAATCATCGCACCCGAAGAAGTGGCCAACTCCCAGCAGGTAACCGACCTTCTTATCGTCCAGGACGAAGAAATCGAAGAGGACAAGCAGGTCAAAAACCAGGAAGACGTGCTTAACAACGAAGCACAGCTGGGTGCTGTCGACATCACCGAAGGTGTCAACGACCTTAACAAAGTCGAGGTGAAGGAACAGGTTATCGCCGAGCCCGTAGTGGACGACGAACCCGTCAGCATCGCGATGGTGGAACAGAAGCCCAGCTTCCCCGGTGGTGAAGCGGCAATGTACACTTGGCTCAGCCAGAACATTGTCTATCCTCCCGCCGCATCGGAAGAAGGCGTTCAGGGTCGCGTAGTCGTTGAATTCGTAGTCGGCAAAGACGGCTCGATTACCAACGCCCGCGTAGTCCGCAACCGCCACCCGGCCCTCGACCGCGAAGCCCTCCGCGTCATCCAGTCGATGCCCCGTTGGGTGCCCGGCCGTAACAACGGTCAGCCCGTCAAGGTGACTTATACTCTCCCCGTCACCTTCAAGCTCCAGTAAGGAACCGCTTTTGATTTCCATACTCCCTCAGAGCGCCCGGTCATTAACCGGGCGCTCTTATTTTGTTCATATCCCCTCCCCTGCCCCACCGCCGTCCTGCAGCGCCGCAAAACCGGAACAAGAGCATCTGACGGACGTCGGAAAAGGTGAAGAATAGCCGATAAATTTGTGCGGCGTGGCTCTGATTTGTTTTGGTCAGGTCAGTTCTTTTTACGAACTTTGCATAATGAAGCGTAGTTGTAAATTCTGTAACGTAAACATCAATCCATAATGCAGGAACTGCTCATACCTCTCTCCATCACTGACTATCTCGACGCTGCCTGGTTTTTTGACTGGTTCGTGAACAACGCGAGCTATCTGTTCGTGTTCGTGTTCATGATGATCGAAAGCTCTTTCATTCCCTTTCCTTCGGAAGTAGTCGTGCCGCCGGCGGCCTATCTGGCCGTGCAGCGCGGCGACATGAATATCTTCGTCGTCATCCTCGTGGCTACCGCCGGAGCCCTGGCCGGAGCCCTCATCAACTATCTGCTTTCGTGGCTCATCGGCCGTCCCATCGTATATGCTTTCGCTGACTCCCGTCTGGGCCACGCCTGCCTGATTGACCGCGCCAAGGTCGAGAAGGCCGAACGCTATTTCGACGAGCACGGCGCTGCCTCGACATTCATCGGACGACTTATTCCCGCCGTCCGCCAGCTCATATCCATTCCCGCAGGCCTGTCGCGCATGAATCTCGGCGTGTTCTGCCTCTACACCGCGCTCGGCGCAGGAGTCTGGAACGGCATCCTTGCCCTGCTCGGCTGGTGGCTGGCACAGCACGTGAGTCTCGACCAGCTCTACGAGGCTGTCGAGAAGTACAATACCTATCTCACATGGGCGGGTCTCGGCATTTTGGCGCTGTGCATTGTCTATATCGCCTGGAACGCCTTCCGCAAAAAAGGAAAGGAGGCATCGAAATGATAGTAGCACCTTCTCTTCTGTCGGCCGACTTCGGCCGCCTGGCCGAAGACATCGCTATGCTCAACGACTCGCAGGCCGACTGGCTGCACTGCGACGTGATGGACGGCGTGTTCGTGCCCAACATATCTTTCGGCTTCCCCGTCATCGAGGCCGTGGCCAAGCTGACTCAGAAGCCGCTTGACGTGCATCTGATGATTGTCGACCCCGACCGCTACGTCGGCCGCGTGCGCGACTGCGGCGCCGCCGTGATGAACGTCCACGCCGAGGCGTGCACTCATCTGCACCGCACAGTGCAGAGCATACATCAGGCGGGCATGAAAGCCGCCGTGACACTGAATCCGGCCAGTCCCGTCGAGATGCTGACCGACATCATCGGCGACCTCGATATGGTTCTGCTGATGAGCGTCAATCCCGGATTCGGCGGACAGAGTTTCATCGAAAGGACTCTGAACAAGATTCGCCGCCTGCGCAGGCTCATCGAGTCGGAGGGTTCCAAAGCCCTCATCGAAGTGGACGGCGGCATCAACCTCGCCACCGGCGCTTCCTGCGCCGAGGCCGGCGCCGATGCCCTCGTTGCCGGAAGCTATGTCTTCGGCGCCCCCGATCCCAAGGCTGCCATTGCCGGCCTTGCCAATCTCTAAACTCCTCAACCAACGCAGCACCGGAGGCTGCAAGCAAGCTATCAACCAATCATGGCACATTCCAGCAATATAGCTCCCGATATGGAAGACTTCGACCTTCTCGACGATCCGGACGAAGTCCCCGCACCCCGCAACCGCAGGCGCAAGCGCCCCGCTGCGGACGATAACGACGACGAATCGATGCCGCGCCGCCCCTCGGTGCGCGTCCGTCCCGATTCGGAAGGTCCTCGCCGCCCCCGCCGCAAGGCGCCCAAGGAACCGTCGCGAAGCATAGACATCATGGCTTTCCTGCGCGACCAGCGCCTTCACCTCGGCATAGGCATCGTACTGTGCTGCGCCGCGCTCGTCAGCGTTGTGATGTGCATTTCGTTCATGTCGGCCAATGTCGAGGACCAGAGCGTCACTCTCGGGCGCTCGGCATCGGAGATTGTCGAGAACGGCGACTTCCTCAAGAACGCGGGCAACGCCATCGGTGCCAAAGTGGCTCATCTGATGATGGTGGACACTCTCGGCGTCGGCTCGTTCATCATAGCTTTCTACATCTTCATGATTGGCCTTGCCTGCATGAAGGTCATTAGGATTTCGTTCTGGTCGCTGTCGTTCCGCTGCATTTTCTCGGCTGTGGCCGTATCCGTAATCGTGGGCTTCGTCAGCATAAACCGCGCAGCCACATTCCCTCTCGGAGGTGTCCACGGGCAATATGCCAACCAATGGCTCACCGACTATGCAGGTCTGCTCGGCGCCTTCGGCGTGTCCGTCGTGCTGGCAGGCCTTCTGGTGGCCGTGTTCTACTATCCCCTCAAGACTTTCTTTGCCATGATGCGCAAGGTCGTACCCGGACGTCGCGTGGCTGCCGAGAGCGAGAATACCGCCGAGGATGCAGAAGAGAACGGCCCGACCCACGACCAGCTCGCGCAGACCGTGGGCGACACCCGCGCCAGCGGCCC
>JAIDUY010000420.1 GCA_029059965.1 Muribaculaceae bacterium | reverse complement strand
TCCGGCGACCACCGAGATCGCAACGAGCCTTATCGTCGGCAGCGTCCGAGGGGTACAATAGACAGGTTTATGGATATCGAATGATGTTGCGCGGACTCTGTGCATATATAATTTTTGCCATTGGCCTTCTGCTGCCGGCGGACATTTTTGCCGCCGCCGACGGCAGTTCCGTCGTGATTCTGTTCAGCAACGGCAAGGTGGGGCACATCGCCATGCTCGTCAGCGGCGAGGAGGGCAAGTTCACCTTCTACTCCATAAACGGCAACAATATTTATCTGTCGCCCGGATGGTTCCAGGGCGGATGGTACATCGGCAACAGCAAGCACAACGACCTCGGTGTGGGCTCGTGGGACACACCCGCCGATTTCATGCGCAGCCCCTTCAACGCCGACGGCCCCAGCAGCGACACCACCATATCGTGCTGCCGCTATACCGACGCCTATATCATCCCCACCACCGCGGAGCAGAACGATGTCATCGTCGAATGTTTCAGGCGCATGAGTTCCGAGCGCTACAACCTGTTGAAAAACAACTGCGCCACGGCGTGCATTCGCTCGCTGTGGACTGCCGGCATCAACACCGAACCCGCCTCCGATGCCGTCCCGCCCGCAGGACTGCCCGAGATTGACGCCCTTCAGAGCCTGCTGGACTATCTCGCGCGTTTCACCGGCTCCTACGACCTGCCCTACACGGCGTTCCGCGATATTGTAACGGCCAATCCTCAAGGTCGTTTTGTAGATTTCTAAACCATGGAGAAGCAAAGCCCATCACTGACACCCTTGCTGACTGCCGTATGGTACCTCTGCCTGGCTATGCTCACGGCGCTGATCTATGCTGCCTATGGCGGACTGGTGAGCTACATCACCTCGCCCGGCGCGGGATGGCGCGGATTCCTGCTGGCTTTCTCGTCGGTGATTCCGCTTCAGGCCGTCCTGTGGATCTATAACTACACCGTCGTGCGCAGGCTGCGTTTCGCCCGCCTGTGGGCCGTGCTGCTCGACATCGCCGCTTTGGCAGTGCTGCTGCTGAATATAGACTACTCCAACCTGCGTTTCCTCGAATTCTAAACCGCCCCTCATGATGCTCAGACAACAGTTAACGGATATTCTGCAACAGGAGGAACGCATGGCCGACCTCAGGCGCATCAGGCGCCTGCTTGCCTTTATGGGCATAGTGCTGACCATACAGCTGTGCATGCTTGCCTTCGGCCAGATGTGGGACACGCTGCTGGGGCTATTCTCCATCAATCTGCCTCTCGGAATGACGGCCTTCGCCACATTCTTCGTTCGTTGGCGCCTGAAGGGCCTCTTCGGGCGGACAAGCTACCGCATACTGCTGGCCGTCCCCGCCGTTACCCTCGTCACACCGCTCATTATCGTCCGGCTTACACAGCTTCTGGGATAGCCCCGTCCGTGATTCGGCCGCACTTCCGCGGCCTTTTCTTTTTTATTTGCGCGTGTGCGAAAAAACGATTAATTTTGTGGTTCAGAACTTTGCCCAAAAGCATGCACATGAAACAACGATTAATCACACTGGCGGCAGCCGCCATGCTCGGCGCGACGCTGAGTTTTGCAGACACCATGCACAAGAATCCTTTCTTAGAGCCATACAGCACACCCTACGAGATACCTCCCTTCGAGAGTATCGAATATGGTGACTATCTGCCCGCCCTGCGCGCAGGCATCGAGCAGAAGCAGCAGCAAATCAACGCCATAACCTCGAACCCCGAGGAGGCTACCTTCGAGAACACCATCATGCCCCTCGAACGCAGCGGCGAGATTCTCGACCGTGTGGCAGCAGTGTTCTTCGCCCTCGACGAGAGCAACTCGTCGCCCGAAATGGTGGCCATAGCCGAGGAGTTCTACCCCGTCTACAGTCAGTTCTCGGATGAGGTGAGCATGAACGACGCCCTGTTCGCCCGCATCCGTCATATCCACGACAATATCGGCAATATCCGCCGTCCCGACCGGCGCAAGGCCGTCGAGGACTACTACAAGCAGTTCGTACGCAATGGCGCTCTGCTCAGTCCCGCTGCCAAGGATTCTCTCAAGGCGCTCAACACCAAGCTGACCGAGCTCTTCCTGACATTCAACAAGAATCTTCTCAACGCCACAAACGAATTCGCAGTCGTTGTCGACAATGCCGACGAACTCGCAGGTCTTCCCGCCGGCAGCATCGGCGTGGCTGCCGAGGAGGCTGTAAGCCGAGGCCTGGGCGAAAACCACTGGGTGTTCACCCTCCACGCCCCCCGCCGCCTGCCCCTGCTGCAGTATGCCGACAACCGCGACCTTCGCCGCAAGATATATCAGGGCTATACGAGCCTGGCTTCTTCCGGACAGTACAATAACCTGCCCGTCATCAACCGCATCCTCCAGGCCCGCGCCCGCAAGGCCGCCCTGCTGGGCTACGACAGCTTCGGCGCCTACATGACCGAGAACGTCATGGCCAAGAACGTGCCCGCCGCCGAGGAACTGCTGATGAAGATCTGGCGTCCCGCCGTGGCACGCGTGGGTCAGGAAGTGGCCGAGATGCAGGCTCTCGCCGACAGCGAGGGTGCCGACATCACCATCGAGCCCTGGGACTATTATTACTACGCCGAGAAGGTGCGCCGCAAAAAATACAACCTCGACGAGAACGAAGTGCGCGCCTACTTCGCCGTCGACTCCGTGCGCAACGGCATCTTCAACATGGCCGAACGCCTCTACGGCATCCGCTTCACCGAGATGCCCGACGCTCCCAAGTACTATCCCGAAGTCACCGTCTACGACGTGACCGACGCCAATAGCGGCGAGCACATCGCAGTGTTCATGACCGACTACTTCCCCCGTCCTTCCAAGCGCCAGGGCGCATGGATGAGCGAGTTCAAGGGCTCGTGGCAGAACCCCGACGGCAGCTCCAGCCGCCCCATCATCTACAACGTGGGCAACTTCACCCGCCCCACCGCCGACGCTCCCGCGCTGCTGACCCTCGACGAGGTGGAGACCATGTTCCACGAGTTCGGCCACGGCCTGCACGGCATGCTCTCGCGCGCCCCGCTCAAGAGCCAGGCCGGCACCAACGTCGACCGCGACTTCGTGGAGCTGCCCTCGCAGATCCACGAGCACTGGGCTCTCGAACCCGAGCTGCTGCGCACCTATGCCCGCCACTATCAGACAGGCGAGGTGATTCCCGACGAACTCATCGCAAAGCTTGAGGCTTCGGCAACGCACAACCAGGGCTTCACCACCGCCGAGCTCGCCGGCGCCGCGCTCCTCGACCTCCAGTTCGGCAAGCTCAACCCCGACGGCGACATCGACGTGGCTGCCTTCCAGGACAGCGTCGCCACCGCTCTCGGCATGCCCGCCCAGCTCACCTTCCGCTACCGCGCGCCCTACTTCAAGCACGTGTTCGGCAGCGACGGCTACGCTTCGGGCTACTACACATACCTCTGGGCCGAAGTCCTTGACACCGACGGCTTCGAGCTCTTCAAGGAAAAAGGTATCTTCGACCCCGAGACCGCACGCAAGTTCCGCGAGTACGTGCTCGAAAAGGGTGGTTCCGACGACCCCATGAAGCTCTACATCCAGTTCCGCGGCCAGGCTCCGACAGTCGACGCCCTGCTGCGCAACCGCGGCCTCGAGCCCGAGCAGCAGATGGACCTCAGCCCCCGCACGGGTCTCTGATTCCGATAAATAATCTTACAATCACATATCAACCATACACCAACAGCAATGTTCAGGACCAATACCTGCGGCGAACTCCGCCTTGCCGACGCCGGCAAGCGAACTACCCTCGCCGGATGGGTGCAGCGCGTGCGCAAGATGGGCGGCATGACTTTCGTCGACCTCCGCGACCGCTACGGAATCACCCAGATTGTTTTCAACAACGAACATGACGCCGCTCTCAACGACGCCGCCAACCGCCTCGGACGCGAATTTGTGGTTCAGGTCGAAGGCAACGTCGCCGAGCGTACTTCCAAGAACCCCAATATGCCCACCGGCGACATCGAAGTGCTCGCCGACACACTCACCGTGCTCAATCCCAGTGAGGTGCCCCCCTTCACCATCGAGGACGAGTCGGACGGAGGCGATGACATCCGCATGCGCTACCGCTACCTCGACCTGCGCCGCGGATGCGTGCGCCGCAATCTCGAACTGCGCCACCGCATGACTATGGAGGTGCGCCGCTACCTCGACAGCAAGGGCTTCCTCGAAATCGAGACTCCCATGCTCGTGGGCTCCACCCCCGAGGGCGCACGCGACTTCGTCGTGCCCTCGCGCATGAATCCCGGCCAGTTCTACGCTCTGCCTCAGTCGCCCCAGACCCTCAAGCAGCTGCTGATGGTCAGCGGCATGGACCGCTACTTCCAGATTGTGAAGTGCTTCCGCGACGAGGACCTGCGCGCCGACCGTCAGCCCGAGTTCACCCAGATCGACTGCGAGATGAGCTTCATCGAGCAGAACGACGTCATCGAGCTCTTCGAAGGCATGGCCAAGCATCTGTTCAAGGAAATCCGCGGCATCGAGCTCACCGAGCCCTTCATGCGTATGCCCTGGGCCGACGCTATGAAGTACTACGGCAGCGACAAGCCCGACCTGCGCTTCGGAATGCGCTTCGTCGAACTGATGGACGTGCTCAAGGGCAAGGGCTTCAGTGTGTTCGACAACGCAGCCTACATCGGCGGTATCTGCGCCGAGGGCGCGGCCCACTACACCCGCAAGCAGCTTGACGCCCTGACCGAGTTCGTCAAGCGTCCGCAGATCGGCGCAAAGGGCATGGTCTATGCCCGTGTCGAGGACGACGGCAAGGTCAAGAGCAGCGTCGACAAGTTCTACAGCCAGGACGACCTCCAGGAGCTCCGCAAAGCCATGGACGCCAAGCCCGGCGACCTCATCCTCATCCTCAGCGGCGACGACGCCATGCGCACCCGCAAGCAGCTGTGCGAGCTCCGCCTCGAGATGGGACGCCAGCTCGGCCTGCGCGACAAGAACAAGTTCGCCTGCCTCTGGGTGGTGGATTTCCCCATGTTCGAGTGGAGCGACGAGGAGCAGCGCCTGATGGCCATGCACCATCCCTTCACCCATCCCAAGGACGAGGACATCCCCATGCTCGACACCGATCCCGCCGCAGTG
>JAIDUY010000042.1 GCA_029059965.1 Muribaculaceae bacterium | reverse complement strand
AAACAATACCACGGCCGGAGGCGTTCACAATAAAGAACTTTTGTTAACACCTTCCGCCATGAGCAGCAGCGTCAGCAATAATCACGGGCACAGTCTCGGCCATCCCGACGGCGCAAGAGCCTTTCTGCGTCCGGCCATATCGCTTGTCCTGCTGGCTGCGGGCATGCTCATGTCGCATCTCGGCTTCGCACCCTTCGCCGACAGGCGCGTCGAGCTGGGCTGGTACATCCTCGCCTTCCTGCCCGTGGGATTTCCCGTAGTGCGGGAAGCCATTCAGGGCATGGCTCGCCGCGACGTATTCAACGAATTTACCCTCATGACAATAGCCTGCATCGGAGCGTTCTGCATCGGAGAGTATCCCGAGGCGGTGGGAGTCATGCTGTTCTACTCGGTCGGCGAGACGCTGCAGCACGGCGCCGTCAAGCGCGCCACGGGCAATATCGCGCGGTTGCTTGATGTCAGAGGCGACAAGGCATATGTGCTCCGCGACGGCAAGGCCGTGGCCACCGACCCGCGCGAGGTGGGCATAGGCGATATCATACAGGTAAGCCCCGGCGGACGCGTGCCCCTCGACGGCACCCTCGTCGGCGGCAGCGCGCTTTTCGACACCTCCGCCCTCACGGGCGAGAGCGTGCCGAGGGAGATTGCCGAAGGCGGCGAGGTGCTCGCCGGCATGATTTCCTCGCAGCGCAACGTCGACATCCGCGTCAGCCGCGCCTACTCCGACAGCGCTCTGGCACGCATTCTCGACATGGTGGCCAACGCCTCGTCGCGCAAGGCTCATGCCGAGCTGTTCATGAGCAAGTTCGCCCGCATCTACACCCCCGTGGTAATAGCGCTGGCAGTGCTTGTCGTCGTCGTTCCCGCCATCATCGGGGCCCTCGACAGCGGCTTCCGCTTCGAGTTCGACACGTGGCTCTACCGTGCGCTCGTATTCCTTGTCATCTCCTGCCCTTGCGCACTCGTAATCAGCATCCCGCTTGGCTATTACGCGGGTATCGGCGCTGCTTCGCGGGCAGGCATACTGTTCAAGGGCGGCAACTACCTCGAGGCCATAACCAAGGTCGGGGTTGTGGCTTTCGACAAGACGGGAACGCTCACCACGGGCACTTTCAGCGTCAGCGGCGTCGAGGCTCTTGGAATGGATGAAGCGGAGATGCTGTCGCTCATGGCCTCGGCCGAAAGCGCAAGCACTCATCCGCTGGCCGTGGCGCTTGTGGACTATGTTCGCGAGCGCGGCATCGCCATCCCCTCTCCCGACTCGATGACCGAGCGCCCCGGCTACGGCACTAACGCCGTCGTCGGCGGTCGCAAGGTACTGGCGGGCAGCCTCAAGATGCTCAAGGCCGACGGCCTGGACTATCCCGAGGACATTGGCGATGCCGACGGCACTCTCATCGCCTGCGCCGTCGACGGCCGCTATGCCGGCTACGCAGTGCTGTCCGACACCGTCAAGCCCGATGCCGCCGAAACCGTCGCCGACCTTCGCGGACTCGGCATAGGGCGCGTGGTGATGCTGTCGGGCGACCGGCAGGAAATTGTCAGCCGCTATGCCGCAAGGCTCGGAATATCCGAAGCATACGGCGGACTGCTGCCTCAGGACAAGGCGGACTTCGTCGAAAAGGTGCGTAGCGAAAGCGGCTCCCGTGTGGCCTTCGTCGGCGACGGCATGAACGATGCTCCCGTGCTGGCGCTCAGCGATGTAGGCATAGCCATGGGCGGCCTCGGCTCCGACGCCGCCATCGAAAGCGCCGATGTGGTGATTCAGACCGACCGACCCTCGAAAGTAGCCACGGCCATTCGCATAGGTCGAACCACCCACGCCATCGTCACCGAGAATATCGTGGGAGCCATAGGCATCAAGGCCGTCATCCTGCTGCTCGGAGCCTTGGGTTATGCAAGTCTTTGGGCTGCAGTCTTCGCCGATGTCGGCGTGGCGCTTTTGGCCGTCCTCAACTCCATGCGTATCCTCAGAAAGAGCTATGCGTGAAGCATCTCACTCCGCCTTATAGGTCATAAGATAGCGGCAGCCCGAGGGTGCCTCGGGTGCCGCATCGTCCCTGACGAAGCTGCCGTAGCGGCCTCGGAAGCGCTCCGTCTCAAGGAAATGGCACATAGCGATGCCGCAGTCAACGAGCGAAGCCTCGCTTTTTGGCTTGTAGTAGAAGTGGACGCTGTCGCCGCACACCAACGCGCGCCACGGCTGCGAGTTGGTCGACGACGGAGCCAGGCGCACCATCTCCAGAGCCTCGCCGAAGCGGCTGTCGGGCGACAGCGGATGGCCGAAGTCACCCTCATGGAAGAGCTCGCCGAAGGGCTTGCGCTTGCGGCTGCCGAGAGTGAAGCGCGTGATTCTCTCCAGCGTTGTGGGGGCAGCCGACACACCCACGGGACATACGATGCGGAGCTTCTCGCCATCGGGCCACGTCTCGCCGCGGGCGAAGTCCGAGCCGCGGAAAGTGGCGGCTATCCAGCACGTTCCGAGTCCGAGCTGCCATGCGCGCAGCACGACCTGCTCGAAGCGGAAGCCTGCCGTCAGCGCCGAGGCCTCGTCTGCGCCCATGCCGAGCAGAAAGAAATCGCCCGCGCCCTTTATCATGCCGTAAGTTCCGGGGCGGCAGCCCGCCTCGAGACCGAAATGCTTCAGCCGTATTGTCAGACGTCCGCCGAAGGGACTCCACGACTCTTCCACGGCCTGAGTGAGCATTTGGCGCTGATAGTCGGTCAGCGCCAAGCCCTTGTAGCTGCGCACCGAGCGGCGCTCTCTCATTGCTTCAATTATGTCCATAACAAACAGGGTATATTGACAGAACTCCGGGGAGGCCGGCAGGGTTCGCCCGCCGAAAACAAAGGCCGGCAGAATCGCGGCTTACGCTGAATCTGTCGGCCTCCGGTATGAGTCAGTCTGGGATTTACTTGCCGGACTTGTAGCGGGCGGCCTGCTCACGGATGAGAGCCTCGTCGCCGAAGTAATTGATTTTCATTGCTTCGCGAACCTCGTCGAGGGTCTGTGCTGCAGCCTCGCGGGCCACGGCCGAGCCGTTGCGCAGAATCTCGTACACCTGCGGGATGTCCTGCTCGTACTTCTTGCGGCGCTCGCGGATGGGCGTCAGCATCTCCTCGAGGACGTTGAACAGCAGCTTCTTGACCGTTCCGTCGCCGAGGCCGCCGCGGGTGTAGTGGTCCTTGAGCTCCTGAAGGTTCTTGTATTCGGGCAGATAGCGCTCGAAGTGCTCTTCGGTGCAGAAGGCGTCGAGATAGATGAACGGGCAGTTGCCTTCGAGATGTCCCGGAGCGTCGATGGTGAGGTGCTCCGGGTCGGTGTACATGCTGTTGACCTTCTTCTTGACTTCCTTTGTGGTGTCCGACAGGTAGATACAGTTGCCGAGGCTCTTGCTCATCTTGGCCTTGCCGTCGGTGCCGGGCAGGCGCATGCACACGGCGTTGTCCGGCAGCATGATTTCAGGCTCGACGAGGGTCGGGCCGTAGATATTGTTGAAGCGGTTGACAATCTCGCGGGTCAGTTCGATCATAGGAGCCTGGTCCTCGCCGACGGGCACCGTGGTAGCCTTGAAGGCCGTGATGTCCGAAGCCTGGCTGACAGGGTAGCAGAAGAATCCGAC
>JAIDUY010000419.1 GCA_029059965.1 Muribaculaceae bacterium | reverse complement strand
CACCTGGACCGTCAAGGAAACTCCCGGCAGCGGTGGCGGCGGCAGCAGCGACGAGCCCGAAACCCCCATCGAACCCTCCATGGCCGAGGGCGAGCAGGCTGTATTCTTCGAAAACACCGATAACTGGGGCGGCCGCATCTACGCTTATGTCTGGAACGGCTCCACCACGTACGCCGGCGGCTGGCCCGGCAGCTCGATGACCTACCTCGGCAACAAGGTCTGGAAGTGGACATTCACCGGCACAGGCAAGATTTCCGACAGCGCAGGCGTGATTTTCTCCGCCGCCGGCAATCCCCAGACCGCCGACCTCACTTGGGTCAACGGCGGCTACTACAACGCTTCGGGCTACGTCAAGACCATCCCCGGCGCAGGCGAGATTCCCGATGATCCCGTGATTCCCGTCGACCCCACCGCTCCCTTCACCGTCTACTTTGACAACAGCACCGACAACTGGAGTTCCGTCAATGTCTACATGTGGGATACCGAAGGCGAGCTCCTCGGCGGCTGGCCCGGCAAGGCCATGACACAGACCGCCACCGTCGACGGCAAGACACTGCTGGCCTACACCTATACCCCCGCCCGCGAGCTCAAGAACCCGATGATTATCTTCAACAACGGCAGCGGCACACAGACAGCCGACCTCGAGCTCAAGCCCAACGGAATCTATACTTCCTCAGGTCTGCAGGGCCTCGCAGGCATCAGCGCAGCCACCGTCAACGACGGTCTCCGCGTAGCCGTAGTCGACGGCCGACTCTACATCAGCGCCACAGCACATGCCGAAGTCGCCGCCATCCGTGCCGACGGCACCTACACCCTGCTGCAGGTACGTCCCGGAGCCAACTACTTCGACCTGCCCCGCGGCTTCTATATCGTCAATCGTACCAAGGTCATCCTCTGACCCTACCGATAACTCTCATACCCGAAAGGCGGATTCCCGGCGGAGTCCGCCTTTCTTTTATATAATTTTAAGTTTAGGAGGCGTAACAGACCCGACTCCGAGACTGTCTTATTAGCAGAAAATGATTAATTTTGCAGTTTGAAGTGTCGTGCGCCTGTGCGCGATGCCATAAAACCAGTCATTCAGACTAACGGATGAAACGATATAACCTCGTCAACAACCTCATGGGTTGGCTGTGCTTCGTCATTGCAGCCGTAACCTATCTGCTTACCCTCGAGCCCACTGCGAGCTTCTGGGACTGTCCCGAATTCATTGTCCAGGGAACCAAACTTGAAGTCGGCCATCCGCCGGGCAACCCCATCTTCATGCTCACGGCGCGCTTCTTCGTCACCCTCTTCGGCGGCGGCATGTCCACGGCGGCCTTGGCTGTCAACACCATGAGCGCCCTGCTGAGCGCGGCCACCATTCTGCTGCTGTTCTGGAGTATAACACACCTGGCACGCAAGCTCATGGTGCGCGACGACGCCATGCCCACGGGCTGGCAGACTGCCGTAATCATGGCCGCCGGCCTCTGCGGCTCCCTTGCCTACACCTGGAGCGACACCTTCTGGTTCTCGGCTGTCGAGGGTGAGGTATATGCCTTCTCCTCGTTCTGTACCGCGCTGGTATTCTGGCTGATGCTCAAGTGGGAAAACCGCGCCGACCTTCCCGGCAGCGACCGCTACCTTGTGCTTATAGCCTATGTCATCGGCGTGTCCATCGCCGTGCACCTGCTCAACCTGCTCTGCATCCCCGCCCTCGGTCTCATCTATTACTATCGCAAGAGCCGCACCGTCAACGCCACAGGCTCGCTCATCGCTCTCGGAGTGTCGTGCGTCATAGTGGCAGCCATCCTCTACGGCCTCGTCCCCGGCTTCGTGCAGATGGCACAGTGGTTCGAACTCATGTTCGTCAACGGCTTCGGCATGTCCTACAACATGGGCGTACTCATCTACGCCATCGTGCTTGTGGGAGTCTTTGTCGGCGCCCTCTTCGCCATCTACCGCTCGCGCAACATCGCTGCGGCCAAGGCGATGACCGTGCTCGCCGTCTTCCTGAGCGGTATGCCCTTCATCGGCCACTCTGTTCTTGTGGGCATCCTCGTCATCCTCGCGGCCTCCGTCGCCATCTTCGCCCTCGGCTCGAAAGTGACACGCCGCCTCATGGCAATGATTGTGCTGAGCATCACCGTGATATTCGTCGGCTATTCCTCCTACGCGCTGCTTCTCATCCGTGCCGGCGCCGACACCCCGATGAATCAGAACGCTCCCGACAACGTATTCGCCCTCGCGTCCTACCTCAACCGCGAGCAGTACGGCGACCGTCCCCTCTTCTCGGGACCCGTCTTCGCCGAGGCGCTGGACGAGATTGAGTATCCCGAAGGCAGCGGCGAATTCTTTGTCGCCGTCGACGAGACCGGCCGTCCCAACACCAAGGTCATCGACGGCTATCTGCGCGACGAATACGGCTCGGCTTTCAGCAATCCCGACTCCTCCTACACCAAGCTCGTCAAGAGCTCGCCCGACGAGCCCGACCGCTACGTCCGCATGGTGGCGCGTCCCGACTACCGCACCATGCCCGACCTCAACATGTTCCTGACGCGCATCTACAGCACCGCGCCCGAGCATGTGCCCTCCTACAAGAGCTGGGCGGGCTACCGCACTCCCGACCTCGACAACATCCCCGCACAGGTGCGTTCCGAATGGGCGCGCCAGGGATTCGTCAGCCGTCTCGACCTGATGCGCTACACGCCCAACATGGTGCCCGTCACCACCCACGAGGACGCCACCACAGGCATGCCCGTGCGTCAGGCCATGGCATGGAAGCCCGGCTTCGACGTCAACCTCCGCTACTTCGTCAACTACCAGCTCAACCACATGTACTGGCGCTACTTCATGTGGAACTTCGCCGGACGTCAGAACGACTTCCAGGGTAACGGCGAGCCTCATCTTGGCAACTGGATAAGCGGCATACCCGCCATCGACAATGCCCGCCTCGGCGACCAAAGCGCCCTGCCCGACGAATTCGGCAAGGGAAACAAGGGACACAACGTATTCTACATGCTGCCGCTCCTGCTCGGCGTCATCGGTCTGCTGGCGCAGGCCCTCTATCGCGGCTGGGCCAACGAAGGCCGCGGCATCGAGCAGTTCTGGGTGATATTCTTCCTGTTCTTCATGACGGGCATAGCCATCGTGCTCTACCTCAACCAGACCCCCGGCCAGCCCCGTGAACGCGACTACGCCTTCGCAGGCTCCTTCTACGCCTTCGCCATCTGGATTGGCCTCGGCATCCCCGCCATCGCCATGTGGCTGCGCTCGCTCCTCAAGGGCGACAAGAAGCCCGGCGGCGCTGTGGCCGCAGCAGCAGTCGCCGCCGTCGTGGCAGTGGCAGTTCCCGTGCAGATGGTCAGCCAGACATGGGACGACCACGATCGCTCCGGCCGCTATGCCACCCGCGCCTTCGGCGTCAA
>JAIDUY010000418.1 GCA_029059965.1 Muribaculaceae bacterium | reverse complement strand
AACCTATCTCCTCGAAAATCTCCTTGCCGCGCACCACTTCGGGGTTGTCGATACCGCGCACGGCAGGCACGGCCAGTCCGCGGTGCCACACCATCAGGTCCGTGTAGTCGAGGTCGGAAGCCTCGGCGGGAAGGGTCGTCGAGTTGAGATAAGCCAGTATGTTCTCTCCGGCATCTTCGCCGAACCATTCGGGATGAGTGCGTTCGGGGTCGACTGCGGCGATGTAATCGGCGAAAGCCGACTGCACCTCGGGGTCGGCGGCGGCAGCGCGTGCATAGTAGCCACCGGCATCCTTGTAGTGATAGCGGCGGTCGGAACGCGTCACGTTGGTAATGTTCCAGAACGCGTTGGCGCCGGCGGCATCCTGAAGCGGCCCGCGGCTGAGGGCATAGGTATAGCGCAGCGGATAGCTGCGGCCATCGGACGAGGCCTCCTTCGAAGTGTACTGCCCGGTCCAGTCGCCACCGCTGAATATGGCCGTATTGAGGCCGTTGGGCAGAAAGCCATCGCTCTCCTCAAGGGCATACTGCGCGCGCAGGTCTTCGTCGGATATGGCATCGAGCAGACCGGTACCGTAGATACCGATTGTGCTCTCGAGGCGCACTTCGTAGTCGCCCATGTGCTCGAGGTCGAGGACGCCGCGGCGATAGGCATAGACAGCCTCGCGTGGGAAGCTGACCTCGGGATAGCGCAGCGAGTATGTCTCGCCGTCGGGGAAGCGGTTGCCCGATGCGTCGGTGTACTCGTGCCACTTCACTGTCACCATACTCTCGTCGAGCGGAGCCTTGAAGGGTGCCACGGCATGAGTCTGCGGCATGCCGGCGAGCCAGTTGACATAGCCCTGTGTCTGTGGATTGAACACAACCAGCAGATAGCCGTTGCCGGTTCCGTTGGTATTGAAGGCCCCGTCGGGCTGACTTTTTCCGTGACCGTAGCCGGGGTGGCACTGCATGCAGCTTGTGCGTATGTATGTCGGTCCGAGGCCGCCGCGCACGCCGCCGGGATTGCTCACGTAGTTCTTCTCGAAAAGCTGTTCGCCGCGTTTGAACGAGGCGAGGAAGCCCCCGCGCTCGACGCTCGCCGTGGGCTGTTCCAGAGCTGCCGAAGTGGTGATGAACGAGGTGCCGAGCTCACCGCCGGCGTAGTACCATTCGGGGCGAGTGTCCGTCTCTGTGCCCGTATCGGGCACAGGGGCGTCCTTCTCGGAGCACGAGACCGCGGCAAGGGCCGCCAGAACTGTGCAGAATATGGAATATCTTGTCATCGGACTCATTTTGAGATGATTTCAATAGCCTCGTCAAGAACGTCGACAAGGTCGTTGCAGGCCTCGATGGCAGCGAAGTTCACATTGTGCATGGACGCATCGGTCGAGGTGGATGCGAAGGGTTCGCGCATTGCCGCGATGGCTTCGGCGGCATTGTCGAGGGCTGCGCGTATGCGGGCATCGAGGTCGGCGTCGCGTGCGGCGATGAAGGCGCTGAGTGTGTGGCTGCTCGGCTTGAGATAGCTTTCGGTTACTCCCTGCACGGGCTGCCAGCCCATGTAGGCATGGCGGACGGAACGGATATTGTCGGAAAAGTCCGTGATGGAGTTCAGCGCGTAAGGACTCTCGATGTAGTCGGGGTCGGCTGCGATACCCGAGCCGCAGGGGCGGCCTATCTACTGATTGCCGACCTCGTCGGCGATGGCCTGTGCGCCGCCGATAAGGG